>CAWVZX010000001.1:0-36421 GCA_963934755.1 uncultured Arcobacteraceae bacterium
TTAATGGATTATTAGTTCCAGCTGGTTCAACTACTGTATATGACCAAATCTTAGGTAAGAATGCTAAGAGACCTTTCTTACATGTTAGATATAGAGCTTCAGAAACTGAAGACAGAAGATACAAAACTTGGATTACTGGTTCTGCTGGTGGTGCAAGAACTTCTGACTTAGATGCGATGGAAGTCAATTTCTTAAGTGAAAGAGCTGTATGTACTTTAGGTGCAAACAACTTCTTTATCTTTAAGGACTAATATTATTGTAAATTTTACCCCTACTTAGGTGGGGGTAATATTTATTTTTTACTGAAATTAAATTAAATTAAATTAAATAAAATGAAAAAAAAAGCAAATTACGTTACTAAAATATATAAGCTTACTGGTAACAAAGCACCTCTCTCATACATGTTATCATCAAGGCATTCTCAAAGATCTCCTTTGTTATATTTTGATGAAGAACAAGGAATTAATAGACCATTAAGATACGCAAGAAATCAAAAAAGTCCATTTGAAGACAAACAAGACGGTAATGCAATTCTAGAACCTATAGTGTTCGATGATGGTATGCTAGTAGCTCAAAAAGAAGACCAAGTACTACAAGAGTTTTTACATTATCACCCTGGTAATGGAAAAGTGTTTGTAGAGGTTAATAAAGAGCAAGATGCATTAGATGAGCTTTCAGATGCAGAAAGTGTTTTAGAAGCCCAAATAATAGCAAAAGAATTGTCTAGTAATACTCAGAAATTATTACAAGTATCTAGAGTTTTATTAGGTAATGTGGTTGACAACATGACTATTCCAGAGTTAAAAAGGGATTTGTTAATATACTCAAAGAATAATCCAGAAGACTTTATTAATACGATAAACGATCCAATGTTACAATTACAAGATGATGTTTATCAAATATTTAAAGCTGGGTTCTTACAAACACGAAACAATGGTAAAGAGGTTTATTATAACCTTCCTAACAATAAAAAAAGATTAATATCTGTTCCTTTTGGAGAAGATGCTAATTGGATTGTTGGTTCGTTTTTTCAATCAGATGAAGGTGTTGAGATATATAAGCTACTTAAAAATCGCTTGAAAAAGAGTTAATTAAATAGTTATCTTTGTATAATTGTTTAACCCCATAAATTTATAAGATATGGAAAAATTTTTAAAAGTAACCTTAAGTAGTCAAGATTATCTGATTAACATTAATCACATTCTTACTGTAGAGGCAGGAGCAGGAGCAGGACAAGTAGATATTTTGTATGACATAGTAGCACATACAGCCGATGGAGCTGGTGATACTATTGGAGTACAATTAACTGCGTCTACTGCTGATGATGCGGCTAAAGTAAAAGAGCAAATAAATAGCATCGTAGAAGCTATTGAAAATGCATTGTCTACTAGTTGGAATAGACCATCATTTGTACTTGAACCAAAATACCCTGTAACAGGTATTGCACAAGTTCAAATACAGTGGGCTTAATCTAGTTATTTACACGAAAAAGAAGAAGAGGCTTAAACAATTGAGCCTCTTTTTTTTTGTTTATATTTGTAAAAAGAACTAGAATGATTAATTCAGTTAGAAATACAGTACAGGCAATTGCAAACAAGAATAATTACGGATATATATCTCCACAAGATTTTAATTTGTACTCGCAACAAGCTCAAATGGATTTGTTTGAAGATTATTTTTATCAATACAATAGTTGGATAAATAAACAAAACCAAAGAGTATCTGGTACTGGTTATGCAGATATTGTAAAAAGTTTAGTAGAAGTAATTGATAGTTTTTCAGTGACCAAAGGATTAATTAATCAAGGAAACAACATGTTTAATCTTCCAACTGATTATTATTATATTAATAAAGTTAATTATTATCCTAATTTTGTAGATAGTGGTTTTACAACTGCCGCTGGTGTAGCAAATAGATTAACAGATTCTGCAGCACAATTTTCTACTAGTGGTGTAGTCAAAGTTGGACAAATTATTACAAACACCACTGCAAATAGTGACTATGCGGGATTCAGTGCATTTATTGTAAGTATAGACAGTAATACACAATTAACATTAAGTACAAACATATTTCCTATTGGAGGCGCTGGGGGTGATACATATTCTACATATAATACGACTGGTATAGTGGAAGTAGAAAGAGTAAATCAAAATAAAATATTTTATTTAAACAACTCTTTATTAACTGCACCAACCACAGGTTTTCCTGCTTATGTATTAGGCGGAGCTACAAGTGGTATTGTAGGCGCAGCAACAGATTCTACACAAGGTCAATTAGGAAATACTATAATGGTTTATCCAGCTACTATAACTACAGCGGGATCGGTTATAACAGATTATGTAAGGTATCCATTGCCACCAAAATGGACATATCAAACAGTAGGAGGAACATCAGGGAGTCCAGAGTTTGATTCAAATCAAGCAGATTATCAAGACTTTGAATTACCTTTATCAGATGAGCCAGGCATTGTTGCGAAGATTTGTCAATATGTAGGGATAGAAATTAGAGAAGGTGATGTATACCAGTTTGGAAAACAAGAAATAGTTGAAGACAATCAAATACAAATATAGATTATGGCATATTTAAACGATTATCAATATTATGCAAATGAAGGAGGAACTCCTAGGGATAAAAACTGGGGATCATATCAATATGTTAGTTTAAATGACATTGTTAACAATTTTATGTTAATGTATCAAGGTAACAACGAATTGGTTAATAATGATTCACGATATAAAATATTATTTCATGCAAAAAGAGGAATTCAAGAATTGAATTATGATGCTATGAAAGAAATAAAAATATTACAATTAGCTTTAGATGATTCATTATTATTTGTCTTGCCACATGATTATGTAAATTGGGTTAGAGTATCTATGTTTCAAAACGGAGTGTTATTTCCATTGACTGAAAACATACAAACTCAATGGGCTTCTACCTATCTACAAGATAATAACAATAATATATTATTTGATCAGAATGGGAATGTGTTAAAACCACAAGATTCACCTTTAGATTTATCAAAAAGAAGTATTTATTTAAACAATCAAAGCATTTATGATGGTTGTGAAGGTTATTGTGTAGATGGCATGTGGTATTTTGATTTTGCTGTTGGTGGACATTTTGGTTTAAATACTGAAACCGCAAATAATAATCCTACTTTTTCTATTGATAAACAAAGAGGTGTTATTAATTTTAGTTCAATTGCATCTGGACAATCTATTGTATTAGAATATGTTTCTGATGGAATGGAAAAAGGTAATGATGCTGACATCAGTGTAAATAAGTTATTTGAAGAATTTATTTATGCATATATTAAGTTTTCTATATTAAATGGTAAATTAGGTGTTCAAGAATATATTGTAAACAGAGCTAGAAAAGATAAGTCTTCTTTATTAAGAAACGCAAAAATTAGATTAAGTAATATACACCCTGGTCGACTATTAATGAACATGAGAGGTCAGGCAAAATGGATTAAGTAATATGCCTATAGTAACTACAAATTTTGTACGTGGAAGAATGAATAAAAGTGTGGATGAGAGACTTCTCCCTCCAGGCGAATATGTCAATGCAATAAATGTTAGGTTAGGATCAACAGAGAGTACTGAAATTGGTGCAGTTGAAAACTCTAAAGGAAACACAAAGCTTACTACATTACAATATGAGAATGCAGATTTAACTGATGCAACATGTATTGGTGCTTATGATGATGGTGCAAATGAAACTATATATTGGTTTATAACTTCAACAACTGTAGATATGATTGTGTCTTTTGACACTAAAAGTGAATTAATTACTTATCATGTTGTATCTGTAAGTGTATTAAATTTTGACACAAAACACCTTATAAATAGTGTTAACAAAATAGGTGATTTATTGTTTTTTACAGATGACATAAATCCTCCAAGAAAAATTAATGTAAATAGAAATTACCCTAGTCCAGCATCTGGTGCAGATGTTTTAACCGACAAAGAATTAAACGTCATTGTACAACCACCATTAGCTGCACCAACCTTTAATTTAATATCACAGGCCACTGAAGCAAATTATATGGAAACCCGTATGATATCTTTTGCCTATAGATATAAATATCAAGATGATGAATATAGTGCATTATCTCAATTTACCGACATAGCCTTTGTTCCAGGTGTATTTAAGCTCGATATAGCCACAAACTTAAATAGTGGTATGAAAAACATATATAATGCAGTAGAGCTTAGTTTTAACACTGGAGATTCTAATGTTGTTGGTGTAGACCTAATATTTAAATTTGCAGACTCAAATGTTTTAAATGTAATTGAAAGATTTAACAAGTCTAACTATGGATGGCCAGATAACACTATTCAAACACAAACATTTAGTAATAGCAAAATATATACTATACTTCCAGATAGTGAGTTATTGAGGCTTTATGACAATGTGCCAAGAACTGCGAAAGCTCAAACTTTAATGGGTAATAGACTTGTTTATGGTAACTATGTAGATGGTTACAATATGGTAGATAGTGATGGCAATAGTTGTCAAATGACTTTTGAAGCAGAAAGAGTAAGTGCTAATATAGAAACAAACGATTTTACTCCTACATTAGTAGGTGGTGTTCAATACACTATAGACACACCAGAGAATATTGCAAACAGTACTATTTCTGTAGATTTATCAGATATAGCTACAAAATTAAAAAGTGGTGCAGTATTGGATTTTGATTTTACATTTATAAGTTCAAAATTTACAGGTAATAGTGGAACTATAACAACATCACAACCTTCAACAGATATTTCTACAATATTTACATTAGCACAAGACTTTACTAGTGTTTTTGAAATGGTAACTAGTGTTGATTTTAAAACAAGAATTGGTAGTGAACCTGCGTATTTTACAACTGTTGCAAATGCATGTACTAACGGAACAAGTTTAACTGATATATTTAATTGTGCAGTAACTAATCCTGGTGACAGTAATTCTGCTATAACATGGCTAAAAAGTGAAAGTGGTATTTCAGGACTAAATCAAGGAATTAGAATAACCGCACAACCAGGCTCTAATATAGTTACATTTCAAATTCCTGCGATGAAGTTTGTTGATTCAAATGCTTCAATAGGTATTTCAGCACCTTTGTATGAATATTATAAATTTACATCTGGGGAAGTGTTGTTTTTAGGAAATGGCAACACAAAAAGTTTGCACAGTAATAGAAACTATGAAGTAGGTGTGGTTTATATGGATGAATATTTAAGAAGCTCAACTGCTTTAGTCTCACCAGATAACACAATATTTACACCAGCATCTACATCAAATCAAAAAAATCAAATTAAAGTTACTATACCTGTAACACAAAAACCTCCATATTGGGCATCTAAATATAAGTTTGTTGTAAAAAGAGCAGAAGGTCCATATGAAACTATATATAGTAATTTTTACTATCGAGACACCACAACCAATACAGTATACTTTAAATTAGAAGGACAAAATCAAACTAAGGTTAAAACTGGTGAAATACTTAGGGTTAAAGCTGATACATTTGGACCTTTATCCAACTACCAAACACAAGAAGTGTTAAGTGTAGATGCAAAAGAACAAAACTTTTTAACTCCTGCGGCAAATATTGAATCAGGTGGTGTAGAGCCTTATATATCTGAGTTATCTGGTTTATATATGGAGTTAAAACCTACAAACTTTAATGTTGATACATCTGAAGATTCATCTGCATGGAGCTCTGGAACAGAATCAGATCAATCAAGAAGAAATTATCCAAGTATACAAATACCATGTTTTAGAGATAGAACGAGTAGTGATATAAATGTTGAAGTGCCAGAAGGTAGTTTAGTTACATTTGATTTTGAGTTTTTTAGAAGTGAAAGAAACAACAATGCAGGTTCAGAAATTTACAATTATAACAAAACATTTCAAGCATCTAATGATTATGACAATTTATATGATTTTGTAGTTGGTGAGGCGATTGATTTTACAGGTGGTACCGACACAAGCACAGATGATTCAGGTGCAAATCAAAATGTATTTATTAACGAAAATCCATTGCCTTCTAAAAGTATACCTGGAAGAATACAAGGTAAGAATCAATATAGGTTTTCTACAACTAATGGTGGTGCACCATCTACAGGAACAGGACAAACTAATTTTTTATACTTAGCGTTAAAAAGTGGTACAAGAGGAGTTGGAGGGCATCCTTCAAGAGTAAAAGGAAGAATAGCTGTACAAGTAGCAAATTCAATAATAACATTTGAATCAATACCAGTAGATGTAGATAATGATATATATTATGAGGATGATGCATGTTATGATATAACAGGAGGTTTTCATACTGGTACTACACAAACTCAAACATCTACTTTGCCAGCGATAAGTACACTGGGATTTTTTGATTGTTTTTCTTTTGGTAATGGTGTAGAAAGTTTTAAAGTAGAAGATTCTCTTATAGGGCAATCGTTTACTTTGGGACAAAGAGTAACATCAGTATCCGATCAAGATTATAAAGAAGCAGACAGATTTGCTGGAATGACTTACAGTGGTCTATACAGTGAAGAATCTAATATAAATAGATTAAATGAATTTAATTTAGGTTTAGCAAACTTTAAAGATTGTGAAGTTATATATGGACCTATAGAGGTTTTACATAGTAGAGAAACAGATATAATGTGTTTACAAGAAGATAAAATATCTTATGTATTAGCACAAAAAGATGTATTAACAACTGCAGCTGGAGGTGGTGCGCTATCAGCATCACCATTAATTTTAGGTCAACAAGTTGCTAGAATAGAAGAATATGGCATAAGTAGTAATCCTGAAAGTTTTGCATCTCATGGTGATTCTATGTATTTTACTGATGCAAAAAGAAATGCAGTAATTCAATTAAAAGGTGCAGGAAGACAACAGGCTTTAGTTGTTATTTCTGAACTAGGAATGAGGTCATATTTTAGAGATTTATTCACACAAAATTTTAATAAACAAAAATTAGGTGGTTTTGATCCATATATGAATGAATATGTATTGTCTTCATCGGTCACAAATATACCAAGTTCTATTGTGCCTTTATCATGTGGCACATTAATATCAAGACAATCAGTTACGAATGCCTCTTCATATTCTATAGATTTTGGAAATGCACAAGGAGTTGTAAGTTTCGATTATAATGTGACTGGCACAGTTACTTTATTAGTGGTTTGGGACAATGGAACTGTTATAAATCAGTCAATTACTGGAAGTGGTTCACAAACATTTAATAAAACAAAAGCGAACCCTTCTACAGCAACAGTTACAATAACTCCATCTGCTAGTGTTACTTATGAAATTACACCACAATGTCCAGTAACAAATGAGATTGTTGTTGTTCAAATAACTTTAGGTTCTCCAGTAGAAGACGGTAAATTTATTCATAATCAATACTACTGGAATAAAGGAACATTAACAAGTCCAGTTTCGAGTGAACTTGTAAGATTTAACTCTGCTGATCCTGTAGAAAGTTTTATATCTACTACTGGACAAACTTCAGTAGGGATTATGCCAGTATCAGGTGCAAGTATAACAATGCAGTCTAATAAAAAAGATTTTGATGATTTTGTGTTCGATGCAACAGTAGATAAATTTAAATATTTAGTGAGTCCAATAGAATATATTGCCAATGATTGGGCAATAATAGATGCTGCATCTACTAATGTTACTCCAATTACAAATCCTTCAACTGGATTATATCAAGCATCATTTACATATACTAATGGTAGCCCTATAACCGACAAGTATTTATATATGATTTGGGATTATAGAAATGTTACAAACTTAGTTTTGAGAGATGGTTCAACAGAACTTATTTCATGTTGTTCTGGCTCTTCAGCTACATATTATATAGATACTGATAGTTTTGCTACAGCTACTGCTGTATGGACAGATTCAAATTTATATACTAAAGCTGCTAATCAGTTTTATCAAGCAACAAGTATTGTTAGAGAGCAATCAGCTGGATTGCTTTTACCAAGTGTAACATGTGCACCTTGTGGTACAGCTATACCATTATGCTCAAGCACTACAGGTGCTTCAGATATATGTTGTACTGGTTGCACATACTCTTCTTATTCTTCTTCTATAATGAAGTCTTTAAGGTCAGAAGCTTGTGGATTAGCTCAAGATCAAACATATTATCACAATGGAACTGGAACGACACCAGTTGTAAATAATTTTGTATATTCTAATAACACTGGAACTACTCTACTTGCAGCGGGATATTATTCTCTGAGTGCGACATCAGTAATATATGTCAACAGCTCTGGTATGGTAGAAAATTTATTAACTTGCTAAATAATGGCTACAGATAACACATATTATATAGACACGAGTTTGTTCTCAACAGCTACAGCGGTGTGGTCTGATAGTGCATTAACAACTAAAGCACCAGATGGGTGGTATCAAGCACCTACAGAAACTACAGTTACATACCGACAACAAACAGGTGGAACTTTAGGAACTGCTGCAAATTGCGAGTGTCCAGTGGCATGTGGAAGTAATATTAGTGGAAGTGGTAATGTTGGTAGTTATGTTATTGATATTGATATGGGTAACACCACAGCAGATGTGGGTGCAATAATTGTGTATTTTCAACCTTATAATATTCCAGATGGAATTTTAGCAACTTTTGATTCAACAACCTACAACACTTTAACTACTAATGCTCATGGTATTGAATTAGCTACTGCAGGAGAAATAAATTTTGTAGGTACACCTACTGGAGGTTGTACAGCTAGTGATTTAGAAGGAAGTTCTACCACAGTTTCTAACTACACATATAATGGGACTGCTTTTGTAGATACTGGTACAGACACTACTATAGTTATACCATCTTCAGGTACAGTAAACTTAAATGCTACTGGTAATATTTTTTATACTATGGTGATACCTAAACCAAATGCAACACCTTCTAATTTAAGGTTACAGTTGGTTGGGGTTTGTGGTAGTACAGCATTTCAGTTCGATGCTATATGTCCAGCACCTTTACCTTCGTTTACTACCAATACAGTTCAAACAAATTCAGGGTTAGCTTGTAGCGCAACTCAAGATCAAACATATTATTTTGCACGAAATTCATCTTCCATAGGTCAAACTACTCCTGTGCCAGACAGCAATACAGTTCCTCAAGTAGGAAACTTTGTGTTTTCTAACAATACCGGTGCTACAGCTTTAGCTGATGGGTTTTATAAATTAGATGCTGCATCAAATACTGTTGCTCAAGTTGTTTCAGGTGTTGTTTCTGCAATTTCAACATGTCCTACTAACACCGCATTTGCATCATCATCAACTGCAGCTTCAATTAGTGCGGCATGTACAGATACAATAGACCAAACATTTTATCATAATGGTTCTGGAACATTACCTTCAGTTGGAGATAATGCATACTCTGATGCTGGTGGAACAACTCCATTATCAGCTGGGTTCTATAAAATAAACGCAACTTCTTATATTGAAATAACTGGTTCAGCTGGACTGGTTAGTGGACCATCGAGTTTTGCACTAGGTGTTTCATTTAGTTCAAGTACTAGTCAAGCTAGTGGAACCGATGCATGTGCAGCATCATTAACAACAACATTCTATCATAATGGTTCTGGTACACTGCCTGTGGCTAGTGATACTTGTTATACAGATGCATGTAAGACCATTACATTACCTAATGGTTTATATAAAATAACAACTGCAAATGGAGGTAGTTATATTACAATAACTGGAGGAAGTGGTGTAGTTGCATCTGTAACTAATTGTAGTACTTGTACAGCTTACCCAAGTAGTAATCCTTTAAGCTTCGGAGCTATATGTAATCCTGGTGCAACTCCATCTATAGACAATATGTACTATCATAATGGATCGGGTACATATCCAGTAAATGGAGATACAGTGTATACTACTATAGGATGTAGTAATCCTTTAAATGGTGGTAATTCATACTTTTATATTTATTCAGTAGGATCTAATAATTTTTATATACGTGTTGATTCAAATGGTTTAGTAATTTTAGATTCAAGTTGTACACCACCTTAATAATTAACTATGGCAGCAGAAACATTAACATTTAGCGATGACAAAGGAAGTCCAGGATGGCCATCTTTTTATACATTTTTCCCAGAATATATTAAGGGAATGAATGGGTATTTATATACATTTTACCAAGGCAACTTGTGGAGGCATAATACAAATTCTCTTAGAAATAATTATTATGGCACTCAAGGTATATCTACTGTTACTAGTGTGTTTAATCCAGAGCCTACACTAACTATTAAGTTATTTAAAACCATGTCTTACGAAAGCTCACATAGTTGGGCGGTTACAGATTTAAACACTGATTTAAGTAGTGGTTCAATGCTAGAAACATTTTTTGAACAAAAGGAAGGGGAGTGGTACTCTTACATAAGAAGTAATGCAGGTACAGTAGACTGGAAATTAAGATCTGGAAATGGTTTAGGCGGTTGTGCAACAGTTTCTGGTGCAGCAGCAACAACATTAATTACTTTTAATAATCCCATAGGAAATATAGTAAGCATAGGAGATTTAGTTTACACTGGCACAACTACTCCATTAATTGTAGGTCCTATATTATCTTTTACTAGTAATTCTATTACTGTAGATGCATCAGCTGTTGGAGCTACTATACCTAATGCGGGTGCTATGATATTATATTATAAAAACAGTATTGCAGAGTCTCATGGAGCTCGAGGATACTATATGGAGTTTACAATGACTAATGATGACACTAGTGCAGTAGAGTTATTTTCTGTAGGTAGTAATGTAATGAAAAGTTATCCTTAGAATTTATTATCTTTGTGTGAATGGAATTACAAATAGCTCATGATGTATTAAACTCTGTAGTAGCTAGAAGAGGATTAATGTGGGAAAAAATTGAAGATTTTCATAAAAAAGCACAAGCTTTAGAAATTTCTTTAGATCATACCGCTGGCGAACCTTATAGTCAAGAGTTTTCTGAGTTATGTCCATTAAAACAACACATCGAAGGTGGTCTCTATACAAGGGAACTTTTTATGCCTAAAGATGGGATTATAATAAGTATGATTCATAAACAACAACACCCTTCGTTTTTATTAACGGGTAAAGTTTCATACATTACAGATGCTGGAGAAATTAAAACAATTGTTGCTCCACATACTATTTTTACACAAATAGGAACACAAAGAGTGTTTTATGTGCATGAAGACAGTAGTTTTTGTTGTGTTTACAAAGTAAAGGCTAAAACTTTTGAAGAAGCAGAAGCTGAGGTATATACTAATAATTATAGGGATTTACCTAAAAAAATAATAAATAAAATAAATAAAAAATTATGGCAGGTCCAGCAGCAATAATATTAGGAAGTATAGCAGCCGCAACAGGGTTAGCAGGTATGGGTATTGGTTTAGGTCAAGCAGGCAAACAACGAAGAGCAGCGAGTCAAGCAAAAGCTGATTCAGAAAGGTTGATGCAACAAGCAAGAAATAGAGTGATGGCAGATAATTTTGAAAACATTAAGTTGCCTACAGAATCATACGACAGAGCTTTTAGAGAAAATACTGCACAACAAAGACAAGCAATAGATTCATTACAATCAGCGGATGCACGAACTTTAGCAGCAGGTATAGGTAAAGTAAGTGCAGCAGGAACTGCAGCAAATGAAGAGCAAAGACTTGTAATGGGTAAAGATTTATATGACTTAGAGCTAAAAAAAGCACAAAACGCTGAAGCAATTAAAAATGAATTAGTAGGTATGGATGTAGGACAAGCTAGAGACTTAACAACAATGTCGGCTGACTCAAGAGAAGCTGCAGCTGCATCAACAATGGGTGCGATACAATCTGGAGTAGCTGGTGTTTCTGCACTTGCAAGTTCATTACCAGATTATTTTAAAGGTGCGGGAGATAGGAAAGCTGGAGTCTTTGCCGAAAGTGATGCATTTAAAAATATGGATAAAGGCGGTAATGTTGTAATTGATAAAAATACTGGCAAAGCAGTTCAAACTGATAATCCAGATTATTTGAATAGAGCAGATGATTATAATATGGACTTAAAACCAGGGGAACAAGGATATATAGCACCCACAATAGATTATTACCAATCATATACAGATGATGAGGCTAAAAATTTAATTGGACAAAACTACGAAAGTATATTTGGTGACAATAAAACATTTAGAGAGTTAAAAAAGAATGACTTTAAAGACTTAACTCCAGCGCAATTAGCAAAAATAAAAGAAATATTAGGTCAACGATAATTATAAACTATGGCAGTAGATCCAAAAAAATATTCTCTATATGCTCAACGAGACTTAGAAAAGCAGTATGTTAACTGGGGGAAAGTAGCACAAGACATTACTACAGGAATAACAACAATAGCAGGTGAAAGACAGGCTAGGAAGGATGAGTTAGATAAATTAACTAATGAAGCCATAGAAAACTTAAGTGCTGTTCCTGATGTAGAAAGCCAAGATGCTGGCACAATGATTATTAATGCCAGTGACATGTCTAAAAAAAATCTACAGATTCAATCTGATTTGTTAAAAAGAGGGTTAATTACTCCTAAAGATTTTAAACTTTTTATGGAGAAACAAAAAACAGGATACTCTTCATATAGTACTGCAATAAAACAATGGGACGGTTGGTATCAAAAATCCTTAGAAAGAATTGATAAAGATGATGCTAGTGCAGGTGAAATGTATAATAACACTTCTTTAGAGGCTTTTGGTAATTTACAGAACAAAGTACTCATGACTAATCCAGCTAATGGACAATTACAGTTGGTAGAGATGGGTAAAGCACCAGATGGTACTTATACTAAAATGCCAGATTTAAAAAAGAACCCTAGCAAAGTAGTTAGCCCACATAGTATCAACCTTCGTATGAATATGAAGTCAAACAAAAAAGTTTTGACAGATGAGGCTAAAAAGCTAGTAGATCCAATGGGTAGAATTATAAAATCTTATACTGGTGAAGATGGTAAAATGTTTTCTAAAGAAGGTTTTAGGTATAGAGACAGCCAAGATGTAGAAAGAACATATAAGGATTGGTTGAATTCTTCAGCCGATGCACTCACAGCAACTAATGATGACCAAATGCAAATATTAGCAGGTCAAGGATACCATATAGCACAGAGTGTAGATGAGTTTAAAAAAAAGCATGGAGATGACACTTCTAAAATGATTTTAGTTAGTTATGCCTCTGGCACACCAGTGTACAGTTTAGTGGATGCTAATGGAAAAGAAATAAAAGGTGGCTTAGAGAAAGAAGCACAAAAACAAGCAAGATTCGCGTTAGATGACCAGATAGATGACATGGTTAAGGTAGATCAAGAAGATAAGAGACCACCATCTGAAGTAGATGAGGAAGATACTCTTATTGGATTTATGGATGATGTAAATGCATTAATATCTGATGACAAAGAAACATTTGATGCCACTGCTCAAGATAGGATTATTTCCGTAAACAATAGGGCTAGAGAAAAAGGGGGTAGAATGATTGATAATATTGATAGAAATGATGATCAAATTGTGGTTACTTACCAAGATGGATCAAAAGAATATGTTGAAAGAAAAGATGAGGATGGTAAACCACTCGATGCACAAACACAATCAAGAAAATTATGGAGACTAATTACTAATTTAGAAGACAGTTCGTATAGAAAAGCTATTAATTTATATGAAGATGAAGGTGGATTTAGATCTTCAGATAGAGAGGCAACAACAGGAGAGAATAGACTATTCCTTACAACACAAAAAGCTGAAGAAGTTTTAGCTAACAAGGGTATGAACCCAGGGGATGATGGTTATGAAGATGCATTAAAAATTGAGATTGCTACTCAAGATAAAAATGTAACTGAAAAAGAGGTTGCAGCAATAAAAAGAAGAGTGCTTAAAGGTAAAAACATTGTATCATACTCTTCATTACCTTCTATAGGAATGAAAGATGGTAAATTAGAGAAAAACAATAAGAGTGTAATAGGGTTAGATAGTGATGGTGAACCTGCAACAGGAACTAAAATTTTAGAAGATGAATTAGGTAATAGTATACGTTGGAATAGAGATTCTGAAATTACTAAAGTATTAGATGATGTTTTAAAATTATACTTACCAAAATCTTTACGAGCAGGAGCAAAAGTAACTTATGAAACTAATGATGCAGGAGATGATTTAATTATACAGTACTATGATGCAAAAGGTGATTTACAAGAAATAAGTAAAGAGGTTGCTCCAGCTGGCTTTTTTGTAAATGGCAATTTAAGATCATCAGATTTAAATGATATAATTTATGATGCATCTAAAGAAATATTAGATCAAGAAAACAATAGAAGAGGCACAAGAAACAAAAGAGGGGTATCTAAAGAAGTAATAAAGTTTAACTAGAATGGATAAGTTTAAAGAACTATATCAATACCTCGTTGATAACGAGATGACTGACTTATCTGAAGAAGAGTTCAAGGTTGAATATGCTCAAGGAACAGATAAAAACTCTACATTATTTACCTACCTTCAAGACAATGAATTAACTGATTTAGACCAACAGGCATTTAATTCTAAATACTTTCCACAACAAACACAAGTAGATGTTGATGTTGTCGCTGATGAAGTGACAGATGTTAAAAGTGGTCAAGAGGTTGATTCATCTACAATGGTAGAAGAAACTGTTGCTTATGATCCCAGAGAGCAAGGCATGGATGATAAAATATCCTATAACAACAATGCTACTGTCTTTGAAAAATCACTAGCATATGTAACTCCAGATTTAATTGACAGAGAAGAAGAAGAGGTGGTTAACAGAATGAATTATCATTTTGGAGACTATGGTTTTACCTTTGAAGAAGGGGGAGGTATAATGTCTGGGATGGATGGAATGAGTGTTCGTGCAGAAAATGGCCAAACCATAAATGTGAATCTCGATCCAGTATTTGGTGATTTATTAGGTGGTGAAACTCAAGAATCTAACAAGTTACAAGATTTTTTAAAAAAGAATAAAAAAACTAATCCAGAGTTAGAGGCTTTTAATGCTGAGAATAATCGTAAAAGAAAAAAATACTTTAGCAAGAAAGCAGTTGATGAGGATTTAGATGATTTGAAGACCAAAGCTACTTCTATAAATAAACGAGCACAAGTTTATCAAACCGAAAAGACTAAGCATGAAGAGGCTATGGATGGCTTACTTATGGTGCCTCCACAAGAAAGAGGTGCTGATTGGCAGTTAAAATACCAACAACAATTAGGAGTGGGTAAAAGACTAAACGAACTGAAACAAACAGTATCTAACGAACTTAAGTCATATAGAACTATAGAAAAACAAGTTCATTCTGCTGTAGGAAACTACATGGAAATGAAATTAAATGATGGAAGTGGTCCTGGAACATTTTTAAAAGGCTTCTATAATAGTGTGGTTGGTAGAGGTGTTTCACAAATTTTTGCATATGTGGCTGATTTAGGAATTGATGGATTGTATAAAGTTGGTCAAGCAATAGATGAAGATTTTTCTTTACGAAGCCTGTCTGGGGTAACAGATGAAGAGAAAAAAGAAAGGTATATAACTATTGCAAAAGATTTAGGTTATGATGTGCCTAGTGATGTAATGGATAGTGATGAGTCTTATCAAAACTGGTTGAACAGTCTTAGTGAAGACGATGAGATGGCACTAGATGGTGATACTGATTTATTTACTTCACAACTAAATAAAGAAGGAAGAAAGGCGTTAAAAGATTCTGGAAAAGAATTAAAAAATATTAATGGTAAGTTACAATTATATGATCCTAAAGGTGGAATTTTAGGTAAAGGTGGGTATGAGGATGTTCCTGCAGATTATTTAGACAAAACCAAAAGAGACAAACTAGACAGATTAGTTTTAGATGCAGAAGTAAAATCGGCAAAAAAACCTACTAAAGAGTTTATTAAAAAGAACTGGAATCAATTATTGTCTTTTGATGATGTATCGGATGAAAAAATTGCTGAAATGCGTGATGACAGTATTATAGCCGAGGGGTTGTTAGGTCTAGGTGAGTCATTACCAGCTATAGGGTTGTCACTTGCTTCAAGAGGTAAAATAAAAGCTACTGGACAATTTGCCACACTAAGAAATTTAGGGGGGAGAATACTGGGGTTAGACTCAAAAGGTGGTGTTGCACAAGTGTTAGCCTTTTCAGCTTTACAAGCTGAGGCAATGCAAGAGGAAATGGATGCTGATGAAGATTTTAAATATGTGACTGAAGGAGAAAGAAAAGCAATTTTAGGTCCTACTGCATTAACTGTAGCGGTTCTAGAAAGGTATGGTTTAAGAAATATAGTGGGTAATAAAACTATAATGACTGGATTAATGAGTCAAGTTACTAAAGTATTGCCTCAAGGAGCATCTGCCGCACTATATAAATCCACATTAGAAAAAATAGTTAAAAGTAATATTGCTAAAGGTTTATACACTAATAAAGCAGTTAAGTTTTCTACATCTGTAGCAAAAGCAGCATTAGCTGAAGCAGAAACAGGAGGCTTACAACAGATAGCAGAAATGGGCTATAAGGACATATGGAATGACATGAACGAGAAAGAGATGTTCGATCAACCAAAAATGTGGTCCAAAGAGTTTTGGCAAGAAGCTAAACATGCTGCAATGGCAGAGGCAGTAGGTGGATTTGTTATGGGTATACCTGGAGGTATAGTTAATGCATATAAGACTGGCGAAACTGATAATATATCTGATGCAACATTAGAATTGTTTGATGCTATAAGAGGAGATAATATTACAATGAAAGCTTACAAAGAACAGTTATCTGTTCAAGTATCTGAAGGTAAAAAAACTCAGAAAGAAGCAGATGAAGAATTATTGCAATTTGAAACTTTATCTGGTGCAGCAAACACTATACCAGTGGATTTAGATATAACTGCTAGAAAAAAAGCATTAGGATTAATTTTTGAAAGACAAGGTCTTGAAGCAGAAATGGAAGGGATGGATAAGGACTTAGGTTCTTACAAGAAAAAAGAAGCTAGAGTTCAAGAAATAAAAAATGAATTATCACAAATTGGAAGTGAACAAGCTGATGATTCTGCATCGCTAGAAAAGGAAAGTGAAAATATTCCTATATTTGTTTCTGAAGAGAAGGCAAAAGAAGAGCTTGTCAAAGAAGGCATAGCTAATCCTACTCAAGAACAAATTAAAGAAAAACAAGATGCCCTTCAAAAGTCAGAAGCAGAGAGCTTGGATGTACCAAAATCTACCGAAAGTGGCCCAACAGTGGGAAAAGGAAACAAAGGGACCACTACCAACCAGGGCACCCAAGAAAACAAAGATGCGTCTCAAACGAAATCCGAAGAGAAAGTAACTAAAGAAGAGCAAGAAGATATTGATGCCTTTTTTGGTGAAGAGGTTGGGTTAGAGGTTGAGTCTAGTTCGGACAACTTATCTATAAACCGTCAACAAAAAGATGGCAGTAAGGTTAAAGACACTAAACTAAGCACACAAATTATAAAAAGAGCTAAGTTAGCTGCAAAAGCTATAAAAAAAATTGCTCCGAATGTAAAAATGGTGCTACACCAAACAACAGAAGAGTTTGAAAAGTTTGCACCTAAAGGAAATGGATATTATAATCCAAACACTAAAGTAATTCATATAAACTTAGCAACTGCAAAAAATAAAACTGTAGCTCATGAGGTATTTCATGCAGTGTTTTTAGAAAAAATTGCCGGCGGTGACAAAGGTGCAATAGCAGCAGCCGACAGATTAATTAAATCTGTAAGAAAAAGTTTGCCTAATGATTCTATGTTAGCAAAACGAATGGATGCATTTGCTAATAAATATAAAGACAGTGCGTTCCAAAATGAGGAAAGAGTAGCTGAGTTGTTTTCTTTAATGGCTACAGAGTACAAATCTTTAACTAAACCTGCTAAAAACAGAGTAGTTGAGTTTATTAAAAGTGTAGCAAAAAAATTAGGTATAAAAATTTCTAATGATTTTACAAGTTCTGATGAAGCTGTTATTGATTTTTTAAATACATTTTCTAAAAAAGTACAGTCTGGTGAAGAAGTAGTTGAGTCTGACTTAACTGCATTAGATGAAATAAATGAGCAACTAGCTCAAGATGGTACTGCACCAATTGGTAATCCAACTGAAATAAATAAACCTCAAGAGGGGAGGCAGTCTAAAATAAAGTTTGATGATAGTTATCCTTTATCCTTAGTTACTCCAGAAAATAAAATAGATATAAATAGTCTTATTGATAATATTTCTAACAAAAAACAAAAAGTTTGGTTTTGGGTTGCAGATCAGTTAGGGCTAGGTAATGTAGATGGAATTGAAATGGATGCTGGACCAAGTTTTTCTTTACAACCAGAAAACTTGAAGAAAAAAACTATATGGGCAAGTGGTTTAGATAATTCAAAATTAAGCAAAAACATAGATGCAGCCGATTATATTTTTATTATAAGTGGATCACCTGAAACTAGTAAATTGTTTAATAAAAAAGTATTTGATAGATATATTAAAGATTTAGGTGATTATGCAAAATTTAAAAAAGATGCATTAGCAACTAATCCAACAAAAGCAATAAGAGATAGTCTTGAAGAATTTGATAGTTGGTCGGCAATGAGAAAAAGTCCAAAAAGAAAAAACTTCTTAATAGCTCTAAACGAACAAAGCAGAAAGCCTAACACTAAATTTCATGCATTAATTAATAATTTAGGAGGATTTGTAAGTGCTCAATCTTTAAGAGATGGGTTTTACAGAGATAATAATTTTGCTCAAAATGATATAATGATGGTGTTAAAGCCAACAGGATTAGGAGGTAAATCAAATCATTCTACTTATTCTACAGACATCTTAGGGGATGTTGTGGGAGTTCCAGATGCAAAAATAAATGCTAGAGAAATAGTTCCAGAAAATATAAAAAAGAAAATAGAGGGAACAAATATTTCAGTGCAAACTTCTAGTATAGCTCCTTATGGCGGTTCTACTCAAACAGCAGTAAAAACCATCACTAAACCTCAAGAGGGAAGGCAACAAAGAGATACACTCGCTGAGATAAATGTGTTTTATAATATGAATAACAGTGGCTTTTTTAGTCCACAAGTCGATACATATAGATTACAAAAAGAATTAGATGCTTTAAACCAAGGTTATAAACTAAGACAGGCACCATTCAATCAGTATGGTCAAGGTGGTGGATACTCTATATATGACTCTAGAGGTAAAAGAGTAAGACCGCCGAAAGACAGTGAGTATAGACAGGGTAGGCAACAGAAGATGGATAACGAAAACGATCTTCTAAAAATTATTATTATAGGTAGAGAACAAGCTGGATTTAGAGATGCAGCTATTAAAGATTATTTAAAAAGAAGAAAAAAAGAAGTAAATGGCAAGTTAGTACCAGCCTATTCAGCATCAGAAATAAACAATGCTATGGATGTGGTGCAAGGATTTGAAGGTGAGTCATACTTATTTACTGCATTTCCAAAAAGCTTTAACAACATGGAAGGTGGCTTTTTAGCTGGTCTTAAATTGTTGAAAAAGGTAAATACATATTATAAAAGACTTATAAAAGCTAACAACAAAAAGAAATCTGTAGCGGTTGATGGAACTCCATTAACTGAAGAACAAATTAGACAAAAAGTTATAGACTACTTTACTGGCTTACAAGAGTATCAAAATGAAGGTGCTCAAGGTAATAGATTAACTGCTCAGCAAATGGCTATGGAAAAAGACCTGTTAGAGTTGTTACTTCCTGATCCATTAAAAGCTAACCCACAAAGAATAAGAGCTATAAACAAAAGAATTAAAGAAATAAAGTTTGATGAAAAAAATATTAAAGCTGTACAAAGAGCATTAAGAAACTACATTAGATCAGTTCTTCCAAGAGATTTGTATACTAAAAGTGAAATAGTTTCATTAATAGATAAAGTAAACAGAATAAATAAAACTAATTTTGAGTCAGTTAAAGATGAAGTATTTAAAGTCGTTACATCTAAAACTAATAAATCTTTACAAGAATCTATTTTTAATATTCTGAATAGAAAATTTACCACTATACAGTCAGGAAGACTTAAAGGTGTTAGTATTGATAATGAAACTAGAAAGAAAATAGAAAGAATTAATTCTATGATTGTCAATCCAAAATCCACTGCCGATGAGATAATGGAAGCTAATGAACAACTTTTAAAAGAATATAATTCTATTGCTAAAGAAGAAGTTTCGGTAAACAAAGAAACTAGAACTCAAGCAAAAAGTAGTCTGGATGAAGATGCTTTAAGTAGGTTAGCAGAAATTACTATTGCTATGCAAATAAACAATTCATTTTTAGCAGAAATGAATGATCCTAATAAAACTACTTTACTATCTGAGGTCTTGAATTCTTTAAATCAAATGCAAGAGACTGGTAGAGCAAACTTAGAGTATGTTCTTCTTAATGACGCAATTACCTACAGAGAAAACGAAAGGAAAGTTTTTAAAGAAATGACTGGTATAGATTTAGATGCAAAACAATCTTTAATAGATCAAGGGATACCTGAAAATGAAATAACAGAGGGTATGATTAATGTAGAGTTTAACAAACTTAAGCAAGATGTTTCTGTTGATGCTAAAAGAAAGGGTGGATTAAAACCTCCTACAGTTAGAAAAAGATTTCAAAACCTTATTAATAAAATGCTTAACAGTATTGATCGTAATGTATTTGCATCAGCTGAAGATTTAACAGGTTTAATAGATAGAATTGTGACTCAACCAGGAGAATTATTTGAAGGTGATACACAGACTATTGTACAAAAAGCAGTAAGAGAAGCTACTAGAATGTACAAGGCTAGAATGATGGGACAGAAAGATATTTTTGAAAATAAAATGACTGAGTTGTTTGGCAAAAAATGGTTAAAAAACAATGCTAAAAACTCTCAACAGACTGAGACTATAATAATTAGTCAAGCTAAAAATGACCAACTAGTAAAAGAAAAGGAAAAGGTCATGGCTGATAAATCTTTAACCAGTGGAGAACGAACTGCAAAGGTTAAAAAATTAGATGAAGCTATAGATACTAATACTATTTATATAAGTCAAAATCAGCTGATGTATTACTACTCACAAATGCAAGATCCTTCGCTTCAAGAAAGTTTTATAAATACTTTTGCGCCTACTGGTAATTATAAAAATGAATTTGAGTCTAGAATAAGAAAAGAATTAGAGGATAAGCTAGATCCTAGATTGAAAGAATTTTCTAGTTGGATGATAAATGATTACTACCCGTCTTTATATAATCATTATAATGAAACATATAAACAGATTTACAGAACAGACATGCCTTGGAATCAGTTTTATGCAGGTAGGGTTTATAGAAAAAATGCCAATGACTCCGAAGGTTTAGATTTATTAGCAGACAGCAATAATTCTTGGATGACAAATGTGGGTGCTGCAAGTTCTAAAGTTAGATTACAAAACTCTAATCCAATATCAATGGTAGACGGTATGGATGCTCTTATTAACTACACAAAAGACATGGAGTACTTTGCTGCTTATGCAGTTCCAGTAAGAAATATTAATAAAATATTTACATCTCCTGCTATTAAAGAAACTATTCAAGAAAAGTATGGCAAAGATGTTTGGACATATATTAATGATGCTATAGAAAAAATCGCAAACAAAGGTGTGCAGAATCAAGGGGAAACCAAAGTTATAAATTTATTTAATAATACATTTTTATTATCACGCCTTGGATTAAACCCTACACTAACTTTAAAACAGTTGACATCATTTGTTACTTATGGAAATGAAATTGGTTATGGAAACTGGTTAAAAAATAGTGCAATAAGTTTAGCAAACATAAAAACTAACTTTAGAGAAGTCATGGACAACTCTGTTATTTTACAAGACAGATATGGTAAACCAATAACTAGAGCTGTAGAAAATTATTCTGACAGTAAGTTTGAGGAAATGAATGCAAGAGATTTTTCTAATTTTGGATTAGGTAAACAGAACTTAGATAAAATTACAAAAGTTTTAATGTTTACAACTATGACTGGAGATAAGGGCGCCATCTTAATCGGTGGAATACCTAACTATGTGTATTATAAAAACCAGTATAAAAAGAAAAACCCTAATGCATCTAAACAAGAAGTAATTGAATATGCAATAAGAAAGTTTGAACAAGATACATTAAGGACTCAACAGTCATATGATTTACAGGATAAAGATTATTATCAAGGTAAAGGTGCTATGACTCGAGCATTTAACATGTTCTTGACAACACCAAAACAATATTTTAGAAAAGAAATTATTGCAATGAGAAATATATATAGACTCGCTAAAAGTGGTGGTGCATCTGGTAGAGGAACAATATTTCAAAACTTACGAACATTAGGTGTGTATCATGTGGTTATGCCAGTATTTTTTCAATGGGTATCCTCAGGGTTTCCTGGATTAGCAAGAGGTTGGGATGATGAAGACACTGATGATATTGCTTTTGCCGCTATGCTAGGTAATTTAAATGCATTGTTTATTTATGGTAAAATAGCTGAAACAATAGTAGATGCTGCTGCGGGTAAACCTTGGGTTGATAAACCTTCTACAATACCAGTGTTAGGGCAAACTGCATTGCTAGGCGATTTATATGTAAGAATGAAAAATGCTAAATCTGCTGCAAAACAACAAGAGGCTTTCAATAAACTAATGTCTGAACTAGTAGCAACAACTGGTATACCAGCTCCACAGATAAAAAGGTTTTATGAAAATTGGAGTCAATTAGATAAAAGTAAAAGTTTTGGTGACTTTGTTTTAAAACTATTTAACTTCTCTCAATATGCTCAAAAGAAAAAGAAAAAAGGTGGAGGATTAACCAAAGCAGAAAAGAAAAAATATTTCCCTGATTTATTTGACACAGATGATTTTGAAGGAACAAGTGAGGCAAATGAACTTAAAAAAGAACAGAAAAGAATGAGACAAGAACTTTTAAATGATATGTTTTAATTAAACCTCATCTGATAATGACTGAATTAAATCAGCCATAACCTTACAAACTCTTTGTGCTTTGATTTTAGCTTCATTGTGATCTCTCTCCATTAAATCTTCATATAACTCGGTGATGAGGTTGTGCGAATTGTTTGTCACAAAGTTAATATGCTTAATAGCATTTACATCATCTTGAGATATTTCGTTCATTTATTTTTTGCCATCTATACCAAATATAAAAAAATTTAAGTAAGATTCAAATCTTAACTCCTAATTCATTTTGTATTTTGGCAATATGATTTTCTATTCTGCTAATTTCTTTAAGCAAACCTAACATCTCATGTGCAGATATAGGAATGCGTCCACCCTTAGCATTATATGTCCCAGGATAACAACAATTTAAAATAATAAATTGATGTAAATTTCTTTTATATGATTTAAAATATTCTAAATCTTCTACTATAAACATTATTTTTTAATTTTTATATATGAATTAAGACAGATTAAATCTAAATATTCATTCATACTTATTAATGCTAAGTCTGTAAGTGTTATATATGATCCATGTGTTTTCATAACTTCTACTGCAAAAGTTATAGGTTTATCATAATAATGCACTAAGCCACCTAAAACATATGTAGTAAATTCATTAGGTGAAATATCTCTTAAATTGTCTTGTATAAATAAAGCAATTTTTATAGCTATATGTTCATCTATTTCTTCTAAAGATGTAACAAAATTATCTTCAACTTCATATAATTTATCCTTTGTATATCTCGGTTTTAAATCCATATTTTTCTAATTCTTTTAATCTATACTTCTGTAAAACTGACACCCTTCCTTTCGGAGTTTTTACTTCCGAGAACAACACTTCACAGTTAGGAGGTATTGCCAGTAAATCAGGTATTCCGTTTTTATTAGTTTTAATTAATTTAAGCACATAATATCCTTCAGCCTCTAATTCTTTTATTCTTTTGCTTTGTATTTGTTGCTCTGTCATTTTTATAATCTAAATAAAATCCTATAGCTACAATCACATTCATTCCTAGTGAGGATCCTATTTCTATAAGATCATGAAAACTATGAATTGATAAATGTATGTGACCAACTACCCAAAAAGGTACTGCTAAATTTTGACTTATCCATATCAATGTAAACTTTATAAAACTCATATTACAAATTTAATAAATCCTTTTTGAAGTGATTAAGGGTATAATCTTTCTTCTTTATAACACTTTTATAGATATCATCCTCAATACCACCTTCAGAAAATATCCAATAGATTTTATTATATAACCTATCTTTAGTAGTCATCCTGTCTCTTGATTGCCAGTAGCTAGTAGCACTGAAATCTATATTATAATATATTAATGCTTGTGCATTTTTTAAACTTATACCTTCTCTCCCTGAAACTATTTGTAATGCAATACTTTTATTAGTAGTGTTAAACTCTTCTAGTTCTGTACACAAACCTTTACGATATACTTTTTTTAAAGCATTTAACTCTTCTTTAAATTTATAAAATATTGCAATCTTTTTACTTCTGAATTGTTTTCTGATAAATTCTGCCTTAGATAAATCTATAACCATAGACTCACCACTCTCAAATTTAACTGTACCAGAATATAGTTGATGTAATTTTGACATAAGTTTTACTGCTGTATCTGCCAATATTACATTTTCCACACCTTCTACAACTCTATCTTTCGTAAGTTTTCTGACTAATGATTTTATAACACTGGTAAGTGGAACATGAAGCACCTCTTCATCTGTATGAACTTTGAACCCAGCTTCTTTCTGAGTGTATGCAATTGTATATGGTTTCATATCATCTAATATTGATTGTAATCCATGACTCCAGTCATTTATAGTCATGGCTCCTATTTTTTTTTGCTTTACCTGTACATATTGTTTAGCAAATTTGTAAAAACTTTTATATTGATTAAAAGGATTATTTCTAATAGCATAAACTTGGTGGTACATTTGTGAGTAGGATTCAGGTGTTGGTGTACCAGATAAAAGAATCACATATGGATTATGTTTTAATATAAATTCTTTAACAGTCTTTGCTCTAAGACTTGGTTTAGGAAATGCACCCATTGAATGTGCTTCATCACAAACTATCATGTCCCACTTTATCTGATGAGATACTTTATGAAGACTTTCGTAATTTATTATAGTAATGTTATAAGAAGGATTTAGCATATCATAATCACCCTGGATACTTGATATAGCTTTTTTCTTTGTGATAAATAAAAGGTTATGAACTGGAAGTGCAAGACTCATAGCCAAACTTGTCAAGGTTTTTCCAGTCCTAACCTCCATAGCAAGATACAAAAAACCTTGTTTTTTTAAAACCTCTGTACCTTTTTCTACTATGTCAGCTTGGTATTGTCTTAATTTCATATTATGTCTTTACATTTATTTACGACTGCCTCAACTACATTAACCGTAACAGCATTCCCACACATTTTGTATCTTTGTGTGTTACTCACTTTTTTAGTTACCCCATTATATATACCATACTCAGTCCAGTTATCAGGAAATCCTTGTAGTCTCTCACACTCTATAGGTGTTAGTCTTCTTATAGACTCGTTTTCTATAATACCATTAGGTTCCGAGGACCTTAAGGTGAATGCATCTTCACCATCAGATTTGACTGCATTACCGAATTTATCTGAATTACCTAGTTGTGTCGGCACAATTATACTATCTAGTGGACTTGTTGTTACTGCATTAGCCACATCATCTTTTCTTGTTTCCAAATCTTTACCATTATCTCGTGTTCTTAATGCACCAGATAAAACTAATGGTGGCATAGTGCTTATATCTTTTTCACTGTGTCTTCTTGCAGACAAACATGGACTATCACCTTCAGCTCTTATTCTTAACCCTTCATCATTTCTGTAGTCTGCAGCTCTTACTATCTTAGGATCTTTATAATCTCTAGACAACAAAGCTGGTGCAGTATTTTTAAAACCAAACTCTCTTTCAGAAAAGTTACTTACTTGGGCTATTCCTTTTTGTACTCCTTGAGTCTTGCTTGAGCTGATTTCGATAGGAAAAACTCCTTTCCAATCTCTTGGGGTGTTTGCAGAATATCCGACAAGGTAGATTCTCTCTCTGTTTTGGGGTAGAAACCACGATGTATTACACAATTGCCATTCAAGTCTATAACCCCCAATGTTGGTAAAGGCTTGGAGGATTGCCGCAAAATCTCTGCCATCGTTTGAGCTGAATGTTCCTTTAACATTTTCCCAGATAAAAATTCCTGGTCGGCATTCATCAATGAGTCTAATCGCTTCAAGGATAAGGCTCGATCTATCTCCTCCCATCCCTTTACGATTTCCAGCGACACTAAAGTCTTGGCAAGGGCTTCCAAAGGTGATAGCGTCAATTTTTGGTAACTGTGTTCCTCGAACATCTGTAACTGATCCGACATACTTACTATTTTTAAAATTATATTTATATACTGCAATGGCATGAGCATCAACTTCTGAAAAGAAAGTTTTAACTTTATAACCCGCTTTTTCAAAACCTTTGTGAAATCCACCAATTCCTGAAAAAAGGTCTAAAACAGTGATTTTCTTCATATTTGCTAAAATTCGGCTTTCATAGATTCGCTCTAAGAGACTTTCTCGTAGTTAGTGATACTTACATATACCTAAAAATCTATCTTACCATTTTCTTCTATTGTCTGTGCATTTCTGAACACTATCCATCTACCCCCTGCCTCTCTACCTTCTTCAGGATCGCACTTGTACTTGTATTGATTATAAGCAGTCAACCATTTATAGAACCTAGTCCTTGACACTGTCATTTTAGACTTAGGTGCAAAATCTGGATTGTCCTCAATAAAATCGAAGTACAAGTCTTGTTTAAATATTTTTGTATTGGTTGTTAGCATTTTATTTAAAGGCATTCCATCTAGTATACCACACCATTCAATAAACTCATGACATGTTTCGGCAGAGAGCCTTCTAATCTTCAAGTTAACAAATTCACTTTTAACTAAACCATCTCTTAGGTAAAGCTGAAGACACTCTATCATAAAATTATCAAAAGAACACCACTCATCATCATTCCACTCACCAAACATTAACTTGCCAAATTCTTTCAGTGGTGTATGCTCTCTAGTATAATGTTGTGCTAGTTCCAACTCCCATTTTCTTCGTTCAAATGATGAACCTTTACCTCTAATTGCATAGTTTGTAGTAATTGCAACCTTTGGAGATCGAGAAAAAGGAATCTTTATTGCATCTTTGTTTTTCTTTTCTAGTGTTAAACCTTCAGTTACAACTGAGAATAATCTTTCAAAATTAAAATGTTTACTTACATCATCAAAACAAAGTATTTGAGTGTCTGCACTCACTAACTGGTAAGCAAATGATTTTTCAAAATTAAAAGACTTGCCATCTATTACAACAACTTTTTTCATGTGTGACAAAGCATTAATAAACAAGCCCTTACCAGTACCTCCTTCAGGAGAATCAGATATTTGCTCATCATTAAGTATCGTAGCTGGGCTGTATGATAGATTTTTCCAGGCATGGAGTAAATATCCTATTGTAGACCTCATAGATTTAACCCTACTCTCATCTTTACCACAAATGTTTGTAATAAATGATTTAAAATCACAATCATTAGATTCACAAGACACATAGGTTCTGTCTATAACATGGTCCTTCCAAACATAACCTCCTAAATCTAAGTAGTCAATTGGTGTTACACTATCATAATTAACTTTAACTGCACCAGATTTATAATATAAGTATGCAGTACTTTTGTTGTCTTCAATAAAATAAACATCAATTGAAGATAGTAAAGTTAAAAACTCTTCTCTAAAATATCTTGTATGCTCTGCAAAGTAATTATAGACGGTTAAATCATCTATTTCTAACAAGTAGTTAAGAATAAAATCTTTAATTTCTTTTTCAGATGTGTGGTCTATAAGGTTGTTAGTCACCCTTACAAACACATAACTTCTACTGCCTTCAGGATTAAATTTATAGAACCCATTCTCTTCTAGAAAACTTTTAAAAGATATATGTACAATTTTAATTACACCTTTATCATTTTTTGTCCAGAACTTACTATTTGATTGCTCATCCTCTAGTCTGACTAATACATTCTCTATTGTGCCGACCTCAACATCAGACTCTTCAAGCTGGGATCGGATTTCTTTTTTTGACACACCTCTTTTTAGCTTCTCTCTAACTAAGTTTACCTTGTCCTCATCTTCATAATATTTAGTACCATAGTTTTGTTTTTGTGCATAAGCAGAAGATATTGTTCTTTTAATTTCTGTAGCACTAAAACTTTGACTAGAAAAACTATTCATGACATACTCTGCTAGAGTTTGATTAACACCAAAGTCATTAAATGCTGCGGCCAATATATAGATGTTTTGATTTCTCTGACCTTCTATCATTGGGTATTTCTTTTGCCACCATTTAGTTAGTATGTCAACTATTTTATTCTCATCAGTTACTGGTATTGTAGGAATATCTACATGTTTTATAACCTCTGTATACTCTTGCTCTACAATTTTATCCCATGTACTTGAATTAGCATTAACATAAAGCAAAGGATCATAAGACTCATAACAAACTCTAGAAATATTTTTACAAGTTTTATCAAAATACTCAGAGTTTACATGGTGTTGTAGACTCAAGAAATAATTTTTATGATTTTCTGGTTCTTTAGGAGTCTTAACAACAGCCTTTAATCCTTTACCACTAGGAGAAATAAACAAAGCAAATATATATTTGTTTTTACTTAGCCTTTCTTTTTCCTGTAGCATGTCTTTGTTAGTCTTATAACCATCAAAGTCTAAACATATCAAGCCACTGTGACTCTGTAGTGAGGAATCATTTCTTTTTGTGAATGTCCCACTGAAACAAATGGCTGGGAGTTGTTGTTTTAATAAGTTTCTTTTTTCTTTGTCTTTCTCAGCTCGGATTCTTTTTACTAAGTCTTTAGACGAGCCTTCTTGTATTCTTTTTAAGATAACATCGACCTTTCTGTAGAATGGTTGTGCTGTTTCTTTAATGTCTTTAAAGATGGTAATGTCCATTGTATGTCGATTTAATTTAATTTAATTTTTACTTTTACTCTGTTATGTCAATTATGTCAATTATTAATAATATATAATATTATAAAAAAATATAATACAAATAGTTATTATAGTTCTCTATAGTAAAATTATTTTGTCATTTGACATTATGACAAAAGAGAAGAGGAACGAAGCCACACGATCCTCTTTCTCTAATGTCTTGATTGTAAGTTAGTGTGACTTTCGCCTCCTATTTCTTACACCCAAACACATTTAAAATGGTAGATCAGGACTAACTTCTTCTGATTTAGGCTCTTCCTTTTTAACCTCTACTGGTGCAACATATACATTTTGTAGTTTTAAAGACAAATATTTTTTACCAGCTTTAGATTCATTTACCCATGCAGAAATTTCTTGCATAGTTCCATCTTGTAGCTTGATGTCACCCTTATAATAAGGTTGATTGTTGTCTGGATTAGAGTCATTATTTCTAAAAAGACTTCCATTTCCCGGTTTGTGTTCATAAGTTGATTCACTCATTTTTTATAATTTTAATGTTTTGTTCCAAAAATTTTCGTGTTACAGAAAGAATTTGTCTTCTTTCCTTCCAACTACTGCAAGTGTTTGGAACATCCACTTGTATGTAAGTTGGTTTCGTTTTCTTTTTATATAAATTATATAATTTGTTTATCAATAAATGTATTGACATCATGAGTTGCTTTATTACCAAAAAATTTTTCATATATTTTTGTTGCTTTTTCTACTTTTAATTTACCTCTTTCAATAGAATCAGGTGAAACAGGTCTCATTGACAACCTCATTGTTTGCTTGTCTATAATTAGAAACAACATTGGTTTATTAAATAATCGTTGATATATATAGCTTTGAGCATCATAATTGTAAGTAAAAAATGAATACCTAAATTTAGTCATATCTGATGTAGTCTTTAAATCTATGACTGCACCATCACTATAGTTAATGACTTGCTCAATACCATCTTTATCTTCTGCTACTACTTGAAATGCAGTATCTGTTACGATATCAGCTTTACCCTTCCACATGTTATTCATGATAGATTCTGTTCCTGGAACTTCAAACTTATTGTTCTTACTATATATAATAGAACTCATCTCTAAACTATCTTTCATAGTAGAAACTAAGTTATCTAAATGCTCTTGCTCTTTTCTAAGCAGAAGGATTTCACCTGGAGGACAAACTTCTTTATATGCTTTTGTCGATCTAGATGCTACATCTACAATTTCATACTCATTTATTCTGTCTGGCTCAAGCATAGCAGTATGAAAGTAAGAGCCTTCAATAAGTGGTTTAGACTTTAATATGTCTTGTTTAAATAAATTAGGAGTAGTAAATAATACTCTTATGTCTGAGTATGATAAGAACTGCTTACCATAGTCACCATAATAATTAACATCATCTTGGAGTTTATCCAATACTATTGCTTGTGGTTCCATAGGGCTATACATGTTTTTTAAGTTCTACTTTAACATTATCATCTATGACATACAAGTCTTTTTCTAACATCTCAATGATTTGTGATAATCCTTTGTCTTTGTGTTTAGCAATCCATCCTAAAACTATATCCCACTTTTCATCCTTAACCTTTAATGTCCATTTACCTTCTTTCTTTACTGGAGCTGGTTTATTAAATTCATCTTTCATTTGGTTGACATATCTATTATCATCCCACATACCTAAAAATATATCTGCATTGAAACCTAGATGAGACATACCTTTTGTAAGTGCATCTGTAGTTACCTTTTTATAACACTCATCATCTAACTTTCCATTTCTTTGATGAGTTGCAATTGAAGAGTTTATGTCAAATTGACACTTTTCTCCATCTTGTATGTACCATAATACTGCTTGATATCCTAGTAAATGTTCTACTAGAGTATGAAATACTTCATCTTTTACTCCCCAGCTTTTACCCTTTTGACCAAATGCTTCAGTCATACATTTTACTTGGTAGTGAGCATTAATAGATGTAAATTTTCTCCCAAAGTTTACTGTTTTAGTATACTTAGGATCGGTCTTTTGGACCGAGTTCCATAGTTTTAAATTGTTCTTCATAATTTAGATTTAGATTTAACTTGATTTAATTTCTTTTTGTATTTAGTAAACTTAACCATGATAGCCTCTCTTCTGTTTTTTAAGTTCTGAATGTGCTTATCGTTTTTTCTAGTGTTTACTTCTTTTTTTATTCTTTCTTGAATTATATTTAGTTTATGCTCACAATTACTAATAGCTAATTGAATAACACCAACCTTCCAACCATGTATGTAGAAAAATTCATACTCATCTTTAGTACATACACTGAAATAGTCACCACCCTTACCCATATTGAGTATTTCTATCCTATCATTAAATTTTTGTATTTTACAACCCTTATTTATTATCGACTCACCATGATGTAATCGAGTAATAATTGCTCTTGGATCGAGCATGGCTTCATTAAATATTTCAGTCAGTGTCGGCATTTTTGGTGGCTTGGTCTATAAAATTTTTATAATCGGAATCTTGTTCAATCATTTTCTTGGCTTGATTGTAGCCATACATAATATTGGAATGAGTTATGTTGTATCCATTTTCTTGTAAAAACCTTTGGATAAAACTAACTCTAATAGGTCTTTCTTTGCAGAGATAATATAATATCTGCCTTGCTTCGACAATGTCTTGTCTCTTTGTTTTGCTAAACATTTCATCTAGTGTTAGATGGAATTGAGTGGCCACAGCTTGACTATATTTATCAAATATTTCTTTTTTCATGTAATTTTTTTAGAAAATTAAAACCCACCCCATGTATAACCGAGTTAAAAACCTGTCATACCAAGTTTATAATGTGGCGAGGTGGGAATTAACCTAGAATTAACTATCTAACTAACTTTTATATAAATAAAATTTCATCATTGTCATCTTCATCTTCTGGATCGGGAGTATAATACTTTATCATTTATTGTCTTATATTTCCTCAAAACTAAACTTTTATTTATTCAATACCTAATTTTTTATTCCTTTTATTTATGGCTTTAGTGACTACATCCATGCCATGCTTAAACTTACCTTCATTAATTTTTTCTAACCATTTAGTTAATGCAATCCATTTAACCTGGAGGACATCTAATTTTTCTTTTGTTTCTTCTAATTCCCACTTGCACTCGGCAAGTACATCTAAACTTGTTTTTCTCATTTTTTTTAATTTAAGTTAATATTTTTTTTTATTTTTTTCTTAGTACTTCTTTTCTAAACTTATAATAATCTTTCTTCCCATTTTTTAAACAATATTCATAATCTTTTTTCGCTAATTTAAGTGCCTTAATTAAATCATTTACCATAAATATATTTAGTTGAGCATTTATATATTTAGGATTTCTTGGTTCAAGATGTTCCCAATCCTCTGCAATGTGCAAATTAAAAATAACTGCTTCAAATTCATTTCCTCCTACTTCAACATCAATCTCTATATCGTATGCTTCTGCTAATGGCACTTTATATGTTATTCCCATTTTAATTTAATTTAATTTAATTTATAATTATTTAATGCCACCATTTTTTATTTGATTTATGATGTCATTTATTAACTGATGATTTACCGACCATTTCTTTGCTTCGGCTTTGTCAAAAGTTTGCTCACACCTTGCCTTCATCATTTTAGACAAGATGTGTAACAACTCTAGCATGATATTTTTAGGACTCATCCTCTTCTATTATACCCATTGCACATACACTGATTGAGTAGATACTATCATCTAACTCATCTACCATCAAATCATCACACCAATCTTTCCAAACTGCATCAGTGACATCTTCTCTGTGCAGTCTGAACATTTTAGATTTCTTATAAAACATTAAATCCTTTGGATAATATTTCTTTTCTATCACAAGATAAGAGTTCTTAAATTTCTCTAGTTTTTGTTCAACTTTCTCTAATTTTTCTTCAGCTTGTTCTCTTGCTTCGGTTTCTTTTTTCAAAATCATTCTAAGAAATTGAATTTCAGTAAATTCTGTTTGTTCCATAATTTATTTAATTTAATTTAAGTTATACATTATTTGTTGATTCTACAATCTCTGCACAAAGTTCAGATGGAATTTTACTTCTATCAAAATAGCTTCCTCGACCTTGAGTTCCACTTTGACTTCCTCTTGGTGCAGATACATGACAAGAGTCTCCATTCTTACACATAGGTTTAGGAGTCCAATAAGTATTGTTGGTCCAGATGTCTGTTGGCTTCATCCTATCATCACCATACTGACAATAGGTTAAAGTGTGTCGGACATGGTCAACATCATTCCAATGAGAAGACTTTCTCATCTTGCCTCTTGGATTCTCTATGTACCAAATCATGTTAGGATTTTTCTTAAGGAGTATCTCTATTATCTTCATAGTTCTCATTAAGATGTTTATTCCTTTGACTGCATTATTTGTCTTTGGCATAAACTCATGTCCTTTCTCCCAATGATGACCTATAGATGCTACAGAAAATGACTCACATGGTGGTGATGCCCATAACATATCTACTCTGTCAAAGTTGATTGAACTAACCTGGAAATCCATAATATCACAAACATAATTTGTTTTTGGGAAATCCACACAATCAGAAGAGAAGACTTTGTGCCCTCTCTTCTCTGCCTCTTTTCCTATGCTTCGGCTTCCACTAAAAAGTTCTACCACATTCATTGTTTTCTTTTTAAGTGTTCAAACATTAACCACTCATCAAGTCTGTCCTCAATGTAGTGTTGTAAATCAAAACTTAAGTCAGTTAGATAGTCTTCATAGTACTTAGTGTGGTCAACTTCATTACATAGACTATACCAATCTTTAGGTAAATCAGTCTTGTAATCATCAATGATTTCTTCTTTGATTCTTTCTACCACCACAAGAGTTTGTCTTCTTACTAGTGGCATACTAAGGTGGAGGTAATGCTCTTCCATAGCTTGTAAGAAATCATCTTTGTCGATAACCTCTTTGTCATAAGCATCAAGATTAAACTTTAATGCTTCCATAAATTTGCTCATAATTATTTGTATTAAGTTAAACAATGACTCCCAGATTAATGGGAGTTTCGTAGGTGTTTAAACCTTTACTCTTCAGATTGTTCTTTCTTAAATTTACCTACTGCTTTATTAATCATTTTAGAAATGCCTTGTGCCTTTTCTTGTAAGTCTAAGATTTCATCTTGAGTCAAACTATTCTTAAAGTCTGTGTATTCTATTTCTTTAGACTCTCTTTGTCTTCTTAACAACTCTCCCTCAATACATTCTTTTGGAAATAACTCTTCCATTATTTTCTTCTCATCTCCGAACATCCATTTAGTACCATTTTTAAGGAGGTCTTGTTTCTTCATATCCCCTAGCCAAGTATCCTTAAGTAATGTTTTGTAGGTTGGAATACTAATGTCTTTCCATCCTTTTTTAGCTTTACCATCTTCATCCTCACACTTGTCATACAATCCACTCTTGGCATAGTCTCCTACAATAGCAATACTATCCCCTTGCCACCTACCAATAATAGTAGATGGAATAGGTTCATATTTTTTATTGTACTCTATGTGTCCTTCTGCCAATAGCAAACCAAGTCCTTGCATGACTCCTTTACCACTTGCAACAATCTCCCACAACTTTAGTCCATTGCCAAAGGTGTGAGGATTTATAAACTCTTTTTTTGTTTTGTTTATTACTTTAAAATATTGTCCCATAATTATTGTTTTTGTTCTTTTATTAGTTTATTAATGTCTTGTACTATTTTGAATATATTGTCTCCAACATCTGCACCTTCAATAATCCATTCTATTTTTTCTATAAGTTCTTTTTTGTTCATAATTATTTGTTTTTAGATAGGTTAGTAATAATGTGTGCCATTGTATTTAAATGGTTTTCTAGTGGAGAATTTTTGTGTTCATTTCCATTCTCATCCAAGTGGATAAATGGGTTGTGTTTTGTAGGATCTTCCACAGCTGGTGGTGTAATTTCTCTGTCTACCACTTCCATAATTGTCTCATACAACATTTCTGTTGTGACCTTGTCTAGAGGACAAGTTTCTAAGATAGCTTTTATCTCTGATAACTTGCTAATAGCAATTTGGTCTTTGTTTTTGTTCATAGTTTATTAAATTTAATTATCTGCATTATTGCATTGAGATTAGGAGAGGAATCGAACCTCTCCCATGTTCCAAACTAATCTATAGTACCACTTGTCATTCCTCTATTCATATAGTATTCTTTCTCCTTACTTATCTCTTCATCTGATTGTTGAGAATCTATAGTGAATAACACATCTTCTTGGATGTAGTTTTCTCTCCACTGATTTAAGTCCAAGTGCATCATTGCACCACCATCATTACCCTCATCATCAGTCTGAGGAACTAAACAAGTACCATCATCTAACCACATTGCAAGTGGAGATTTGTACCATCCAAAGTCTGAACATTCTTTTGGATTTAAGTGTCTTACATTAACAATCTTTCTACCAATTAGATGTGTGAATCTTGTTCTATACTTATTGTGAGGTAGGTTTTCCACATACTCTTGAGCATTCTTTTTTAACTCTCTAAGCATTGCATTAACTTGATTTGGTTCTCTTGAGTATTGTCTACCATAAAGTCCTAACTTATAGGTGTTCTTAGCTTCTTTAATAAGTAGTCTAGCAGTTACCCATTCTCCAATAGTGTTATTGTAGTACCCTTGCTTACTGATGAATTTCTTTGGATTCTTTCCTTGAGCAATCCATACTTGTTCTCTAATGTCTTTTAGAGTAAAAGGTTTGTTGTCGAACTTATCTAATAAGTTGACAAAGATTTGTTGTTTGATTTTCATGATTAAAATATTGTGTTAAGAGTTATAAATGTAATTCCTATAATATCAAAGAATAGTAATGTGTAGACTATACAAGCTATTAAAGGGTTAGTGTCTTTCCAAAGTGTAATTATAAAGTGTTTCATAGTTAAGATATATTAGTTAATGATTTTAGTGATTTTTTTAAGTGTTTGTAAGTGTATTGAGCAGATTGAAAGTGAAGATAACTCTCACCTAAATCTACTAACTCTTCAAGCAATTCTCTTGCTTGTTGTAGCTTTGCTTTAGCTACCTTTGGAGTCATTCTTAATTCAATTTCTTCTTCCTTACCACTATCATATCTTACATATAATTTTGGACTAAGAAGATTTAAATCATAAGATTTTTGTTCCAAGTATTCTTTGTCTTCTGATGACTCATGGAACTTATCTCCATTTGTAGCTAACTTACCATTTTCATAGTGAGGATAGTATCCCTCCAAGAAGTAGCAGTCTACTACTAGGTTGTCTTCATATGGGTAATCTTTCATAGTTATAGGTTTAAAGGGTTAATGTTAATGTTAAGTGCTTCACTCATTGAATGCACATTCTCGATAATAATAGTTAATTCTAATTCCATTGTATTTAATTTAATTA
>CAWVZX010000002.1:0-35879 GCA_963934755.1 uncultured Arcobacteraceae bacterium
CAAAATCTATATATATATTTTGGGGTAAAGAACAAAAAGACGGCTTTTTTCGTAACTTCTTTTGTGATGATGTGATGAATAGAGCAAATGCACTTAAAAATTCTAAACAGATAGAAACAGAAACATCAAATCATATAGGCTTATTATTTTTTGACAAAAAGGGTAGAGCATTCGTGGCCGAAGTAGACTATTTCAAGGGTGGAAAAATTATATCAACTCTACAAGAGGATAGAGAACTTTATATCTATCCTATAGCTAAAAATAGCATTGAGCATATTTCTATAATCAACAAAATGTTTAATGATACATATACAGATAGAGGCTTACTCTATTCATTAAAGAGATATGATTTTCAAGATTGTTTAAACTATCTATATGCAGATGATGAGGGAGGACAGAAAAGATTATTATCTATAGCTATTTTTTTACAAAATATATTTTCTCTTAGTGAGTTAAAAGAAAAAAAATATACTTGCATTAGTTTAGCTTTTGAGTATTTAAATACTATAAAATCAAATATCTTTAATAAAAAAGACCCTCCCTATGTGATGATGTACAAATTAAATGATAGAATAAATAATAAATTGTAAGCTACCTGCTAGAATGCAGTAATAAAGTGTAGGTATAATTTTCTTAATACCTCACCTTCTTGATTTAGCAATCCAACAGCAGCTATAATGATTTTAGTTAATAGACTTAATGAAATCAATCAAGGCTTAAAAGAAGTAGAACAATATAAACAAGGTAATATCACATTAAATAATGCAAGTGATTTATTAAGTGAATTAAAAAGTGGAAATTAAAACCACTTCAATTTTTACGAAAAGTTTTAAGAAGCTATTCAAAAAAAATAGAAAATAATCATAAATAATTTGTTATTTGTTACCTTATAAAAAGTGAGGTAACCAAAAAGACTTTATATAAAGGCTTTGTATCTATTAAGTAGGTATATGGGAGGAGTAATTACTCCTTATCTAATACAATCCAATAGTCTCACTTAGTCTAATAAATCGAATCTTACAAAACGAAATACTTATTTTAAAATTCTAGAAAATTACACTTCAGGTTCAAATCTTGGATTAAATTAATATAATACTTTAATACAGAATAATTAAAGAAAACTTTCGTTATACTTGTGCTAACGAAAGATGATTCTAGTTACATCTTATAGTTTATAGTATCTTTGTGGCTTTTGTTCTTAGATATCATAAATAAAAGACAACTTTATATTAGATTTTCAACCACCTTACTAGTAGGGTGTATTTAAACAAAAAGGAATTTGCATGGCAGATTTAATCAACGGAACAGTAAAATGGTTTAACAGTGAAAAAGGTTTCGGTTTTATCGAACAAGAAGATGGTGGAAAAGATGTATTTGTACATTTTAGACAAATTAACAATACAGGTTATGATAGAGCTTCATTAAATGAAGGTCAAAAAGTAACTTTTGAAGTTGGCGAAGGTCAAAAAGGTCCTCAAGCAGAAAACGTAACAGGATTATAGTCTTTATATTTGAGCAGTTCGCTGCTCAATATAAGTAAAATCAAAACTTTTATTTAAAGTCCTTTCAAAACTAAGAAAAAAATCCTACTTTTTTATCTTTATCAAACATACTTCTTTCCTCTTTTTTAATTTCATCCATAAAATCTCTAGTATTGAATATAGGTTCTTCCGTAGTTGCTAATTTATATGCTGTATTCTTTATTATTAACTTTATTTGTCCCCCTGTTAATTTTGATATGGATAACTTATCAATGTCAAAATCATCTGATAATGGTAATGTTTCAGGAATAAGCTTTTCCCACAATATTTTTCTTTGTTTTTCGTCTGGTTTTAGAAATTCAATTTTATAATTAAATCTTCTTGAAAATGCCTTGTCAATATTATCTAATAAATTTGTTGTTGCAATTAATATACCATCAAAATTTTCTATTTGTTCTAAAAAAATATTTTGCATTTGATTATGCATTTTATCACTACCACTTATTTGTCCACTTACTCTATTGCCTAAAAATTGATCGGCTTCATTTAATAATAACATAGGTTGAGACTTCGTTTTTACACATAATTCCGTATAATCATCAAATATCTTTCTTACATTCTTTTCACTTTCTCCAACATACATTGATAATATTTTACTACAGTCAAAACTTAAAACTTGTTTTTTTAATGATTTTGCTAATGCTAATGCAGTAATCGTTTTACCCGTACCAGCAGCACCATAAAATATAATTCTCGCATCAATTCCTTTTTTCTTATCCTTAATACCCCATTTCTTTAATCTCTCCACAACTCTTTTATCTACCTGCTGCAATAATAAATCAAGAGTTTTTTTTGTTTTTTCATTTAAAACTACATCATCAAGTGATTTTTTGGGCTCAATTAATTCAAACATCTCTTGCTCAGAAATTAAGGTATCTAATTTAATTTTTCTTTGTCGTGTTTGCTTTTTAATAGGGTGTGATATTTTGTATAAAACTTCTTCTGGAATATAAAAATTTCTATTAATTCCGCCAAAAGGTGTTAGCATCTCATCATAATCAATAAGACTATTTGAAATAAGATTACCACTCTCTTCGAGCAAACTACGATATTTTATCTTTTCATAATCATCAGTAGATACTAAAGCTATTAAAGAATTCATATCTCTTATTGATTCATCGCTCCCAGCATATTCTTCTTTTAAAAGTGCTAAAAAAATCATTTGTTCTTTTTCACTTAAAGTATGTTCCTTAAAGAAGTCCTCAAGCATTATGTTTGTAGTAGTCGTTTCAACTCTTTCTTTAATTCTATTTTCTAATAAGGAAAGCTTACTTCTTAAACGATTTGTATTAGGTGAAGTTTCATCAAAATTATGTTTGATTATATTTAATTGTTGTGCTAACTCTATTTTAAAAAACTGATCTTGTAAATATTCCAAGTGATCTGCATATTCTTTAATTTCAGGAAGTACTAATTCTAAGGAACCAACTTCTAAAAGTTTTAAAAATGAACTACTTAAACTTACAGGAGTATTTATTAATTCTAATTGTGATAAATCACAAATCTTTGTTGCTGAAAAATGACTTTGGGAAATCCAGCCTAATTCTAATAAATTTTTTATAATATAAATCTTATCTAAATGTTCATAGATTTTTAAATCATAAAATTCTGATAAAATATCAATTACTAGTAAGTTATCAATTGCTAAAATATACTGTTTTGTAAGATATTGTAAAATTGTTACTTCTTCTATATTGCATTTTAGGTGTGAATAAATATCTAGCTTACTAATATCTTTTGCTTCTATAAATTGGAGTACATTTTTCATTTTTCTTCCTCGAACCAAGATAATGCAACACATGCATCATCTTCAATTTGTTTTTTTAAATCTTCAAACTTATCATATTTCGTATTATCTCTAATTTTTTTAAGAAATTCAACCTGTATATTTTTGGGTATTTCAGAATTAAAATCTTTATTTAAAATATTTGTTTCAATAGCAAAGTTTCCATCAGTTGTCATGCGATGTCCAATAAATGTAACTGATTCATATGTTCTTTCATTTAATTTTGTTCGTGTGATATATATTCCTTCTTGAGGAATTAAATACTCAGTTACATTAATATTAATAGTTGGTACAAAATATTTTAATCCCAATCCTTGGCCCGTTAGTGCAAGACCAGTAAATGTATAATTATAACCAAGTAATTTATTTGCAAATTCAATATTTCCAGCCCTTAAATATGATCGTATAATTCGTGAATGTACAGCCACACGATCAATTTTATACTCATCAACTATTTCAACGTCTCCATCAAATAATTCAACAAGCGTATCGTTATTATAAGCAGCAAGATGTCCAAATCTAAAATCAAAGCCTACTACAATCTTTTTTAAATTGGGAAATTCTTCTTTAACAAGTTTTATAAATTGCACGGCTGATAGGTGTTTTATATTAGCTAATGGATAAAAGTAGACGGGATACAGTGTATGTTTTTGACGAATATTAAGAGGTGTAAGATTAGCATAATTAGTTTGTATCACTAAAACACCACCGTTTTTACCTAATTTTTTAAATAATTCTTGATGAGCTAAATGCATACCGTCAAAACCACCAATAGCTATGCTGGTAATTGTATCTTTTTTTATAACTTTTCCTTTTAAAATAATACGATATAATATCTAAAAACAAGTAAGGATTATATTATTAATTTTAAAATCAATATATATCAAATAGTAAAAAAAACACATGATAACTTTGACCCTTTAGTTAAAGAATTCCTAAAAATGTCGAGTAGGTGGGCAAAAGTAGAAGTGCATAGTTTATTCAATAAGGAAATCTCAAAAGCCCAAACAATAGGCGAAAAAGAATCTCAACAGTCATATAATGAATTATATATTCCAAAATTAACAAGTGGTTATAATATCGCATTAGATGTTTTAGGAACAAAAGTTGATAGTTTTAAATTTAGCAAATTAATTGAAGACAAACTAACAATAAACTTTTTTATTGGTGGAGCATATGGATTTGATAGAGAATTCTTATTAAAATGCGATAAGAGTATTTCTTTAAGTGAATTAACTTATGCACATAAAATAGCAAATATTGTTTTGTGCGAGCAGATTTTTAGATCACTATGTATACTAAATAATCACCCCTATCATAAATAATTTAGATAACATTTGATACAATTCTAAAATTTTATATAAACAGGATAAGAATGTGGCTTCAATTAAACAAATACTAGAAATGGAAGTATTATTAAACAAAAGATTAGTTATAATAGAGAGTAATATTATGGATGGAATAGACAATATTTCACAACTTAATGATTGTGACTGTAAGGATGAATTAGATTTTGCTGAAGCAAGTAGTGATACTTTTACTGCTGGTCTAATTATTAGTCAACAAAAGAAAGAACTAGTAGAGATTCGTGATGCTTTAAAAAGCATCACAAATGGAACTTATGGTATTTGCGAAATGTGTGATGATCATATTGCATTAGGAAGATTAAAAGCGAAACCGTTTGCTAAATTTTGTACAGATTGTAGAGAAATTCACGAGAACAACAATAAATAGATAATGTAAGGATAAAATATGGGATTAAAAAAATATATAGTAGGTTCATTGTTATTAGTAATTATTATATTTGGCTATACATTTAGTATTGAAGCCGGAGAATATAGTCTTAAGATTTTTGACTTTACATTATCTTTACCCATAGCCTTATGGATTGTCATGCCGATGATTGTTTTACTTATAATATCAATCATTCATATTTTATTTCATGGTTTAAAAAACTATTTTATGGAAAAAGCTATCATTAAGGATTCAAAGACTTTAGAATCTTTAATTAATAAAAGATTATTAAATCAAACTTCAAATGTGAATTTCCAAAATGTGAATTTTAAAGAAATAGGTTCAATTATAAGTCAAGTAAATATTGATGTTACAAATGCTAATTTTAGCTCAGTAAATAAAGAAATCACTAAAACTGTTGATCAAAAATTTAATATTAGAGCTGGTAAATACATATCATCAAAGGAATTAAAGCTAGAAGATTCAAATCCATTAATGATTACAAACTTAAAAAATAGAATTTTTATAGATGAGAATTTTGCACTTGAAATTCTTAAAAATCCTAGTAAAAATTCACATGAGATTCTAAAAGAAGCATTTTTAAAAGTAATAGAAAAAAAATCAATGACATCAATTAAAAAAATATTACAAGAGCTAACACTTGATAATGAAATGGTAAAAACTTTACTAAAAAAAGATAGTGAACAACAAGCAGAATTTACAATGACAAACGATACAATTTTAGGATTAATTAAAAAAGTTGATTTAACAAATACAGATTTAATAGAAATTATAAAAAATTATAAAAAATCTATGAGTCCAGACAAATTAATTAAACTATTTACAGACTTGTCTTCAGAAAAAGAAGAATATATTACTACATACTTATATATACTTGCTGAATATGAAATGATTGATCAGATGAGAGATGTGTTAGCAAGTAGTGCAAATGATGATTATATTCCATTTAAAGCATTAATTGATTTAAAAGATGCTGGTAAAAATACCTATTCACTTGATTCTTTAAGTTATAAGTAGTCTAATAAAATGAATAAAATTGTCGACTTCTCAAAACCTGTAATAGCATTAGCTCCACTTGCGGGCTATACTGACCTTCCATTTAGATCTGTAGTAAAAAATTTCGGAGTAGATTATACGGTTAGTGAAATGATAAGCTCAAACGCCTTGGCATATAATAGTGAAAAAACTAAAAAGATGCTTGAAAAATCTCCTAATGAAAATCCTTTTTTTATCCAGTTAGCTGGGAATACATTAGATATTATGCAAATTGCTATTGAAAAACTTAATGAAATAGATGGCATTGCAGGTATTGATTTAAATTGTGGATGTCCTGCTCCTAAAGTTTTTAACCATGGAAGTGGTTCCAATCTTTTGGGCGACTTGCCAAGGCTACAAGCCATGTTAAAAACAATTAAAAAATATTCAAATAAACAATACACTACTTGTAAGATTAGAATAGGTGTAAATGAAAAAATTCCTCTTGATATAGCTAAAGCAATAGAAGATTGTGGGATAGATTTCATAGCTGTTCATGGACGAACAAAAAAGGGTGCTTACAAGGCTGCAGTCGATTATGATGCCATCGCAACTATTAAACAAACAGTGAGTATACCAGTTATGGCAAATGGGGACATCAAAGACTTAGCACAAGCTAAATATGTACTCGACTATACAAAAGCAGATGGCATTATGATTGGTCGTGGAGCTATTGGAAATCCATGGATATTTCATCAAATATCCTCAAATAATGGAACTATTTCTAATGAGTTAAAAAAAGAGATAATTATCGATCATCTGAATAAAATGATTATGCATTATGGCGATTATGGAGTAGTGATGTTTAGAAAGCATTTACATACATATTCAAAAGGTTATGATGGAGCAAATACTTTTAGAGATAAAGTAAATCATATAAGTAATCCAAATGAACTAAGAGAGCTTATAAGTCTCTTTTTCTAGTATTTTTAATATACATTCTTATTTTTAGACAATAAAAAAGGTCAAGTGTTTTTCCACTTGACCTTTTTTATGACTCGTATTGATTACCCTAAAAATGGGTTTGCATATAATGCAATTAAGGCAATAACAAGTGTATAAATAACTTGAGCTTCGATCATCGCTAAAGCAATAAACATTGTAGTCATAAGTTTTCCACCCATACCTGGGTTTCTAGCAGTTCCAGCAATAGTAGCAGCAGCAGTGTTACCCATACCAACAGCTCCACCAAGAGCAGCAAGACCTAGACCAACACCAGCAGCAAGTACTGAGTAAGCTTTTAAAGTTTCATTAGCAACATTTGTATCAGATGCAAAAGCAGCAGTTGCAATAGCAAGCATTAAAAATAAGATTTTTTTCATTGTGTAATTCCTTGTAATAATTTATTTTTTAAAAGTCTGTTCGGATAGCGTAAACATAAGATAAGTCAAATGCCAATACAAACATAAATGCCTATATTTCCCTACTAAATACTTTTATTGCGTGCATTATATAGTGTTTTAAATTAAAAGTCAAAGGATTTATTAACTATTGTTACTACTTTTTTCAAACTTTTATCTAATGTATACTTTAAGCTTGTATGATAATTTTCATTTTGTATTTTCTTTAATTCATCTTTGTTTATTAATAATGAATCAATTTTAAAAGATAAGCTTTTATCTTCTTTGCCTTGAATTATTGAAAAGATATCAAGCAATTCAGAAGCATCATTTTTATCTATTACAAATACTGCATTTTTATATATGAGAGCTTTTAAAATATCTATAGCAAATAAATTTTGTGTTGTGGGAAGTATAAAAATATCTGCAACCATAAAGAGTTCATCTATCTTTTCGTAATCGCTAAATAAAATATAATTAAATTTTAACTTTAATTTTCTCATCTTTAATTTTAATCGTGTTATTTGCTTAATACTAGACTCTATGATTAATATAAAATTATCTTGATATAGTCTAGATAGTGTTTCAAGTATAACATTTAATCCCCTTTTTTCTAAGTCATTAGCTCTGAAAAATATAATTCTTGATTTTTTATCGATATTAAATTCTTTTCTGAATCTTTTTTTTATATTCTTATCATAGCTATTTTTACTATGATAGTAAGGGTAAATGACATTCAATTTTTTTAACGATACTAATGGTAATGTATTTATTATCTCATTCTTTACGTTTTCTGAATTTACAATAACAATTCTAGAGTTTTCAATTAAATTTTTAGTATCATTATTAATAAGTCCAGTATGGAAGTAAAGATCACAATGAGATTTCTTTTGAAATAATAATTTCGCGAATACTGTTGGCTTAGCATAATAAGAAACCTCAAATTCTTTTTCTAGTCTAACAGTGAGATTTGTTTTATTATTTATTGCAATGTTAATTTTATTCATTGGAAATAATATTAGAATATTTATTAAAAACCATTAAAATACAATTCCTTTAGTATTATAAATAATTCTTACAATTGTAAGGGAGCAATAAAATGCAAATATATGATTTGAAAAATTATATTTCAACTATATCAGCTATTCTTTTTACAGAATTTTTTTGAATAGTGTTGATAAGTTTAGTACTCTTTATTTTTAGATCTTCTTCTAAGCAGTCAAAAAAATAGTCTTCATCTAAGTTTTCTTCTGTTTGTAAAAAACATAATCCATTTTCTACTAAATACTTTGCATTAAAATACTGATGATTTGAAGCAGCATAGGGATAAGGAATGAAAAAAGTTGGTATACCTAAAGACACTAGCTCCCAAAGAGTACTAGCACCCGCACGACTTACTGCTAAGTCTGATGTTTTCATCTTTTCCATAAGTTGTGTTGAAAAATCGAAAATATCTACTTTTATGTTTAAACTTTCATATTCTCTTTTAATAGACTCATAATCATGTTTACCCGTTTGATGTATTATTTTTATATCCATTCGCTTTAGTCTTGGTGCAACTTTTAATGCAAATTCGTTGATAGTCTTAGCTCCTTGACTTCCCCCTAAAAATATAATCGTTTTGAGTTCATTTCGTATTCTGGAGTTTTCAAATAATTTTGCATTTATAGGATAGTCTTTCACTTTTGAAGATTCAAGATACGAAGAAAATACCTCTTTTGCAAATCTTGATGTGATTTTATTTAGTTTTCCCATTACAGAATTCTGTTCATGTATATAAAAATCTGTTTTTGTTAATATTGCAGCAAAACTTGCAGCAGCAGCACTAAATCCTCCAACACTTATTACTTTAGTAACCTTATTTACTTTTATTATTTTTCTAGATTTTAAAATAGCATTAAAAATCATTAATAAAGATTTGATTTTTCCAATAAAATTTTGATTGACTACACCTTGTGTATTAAAAAAGTATGTTTGTGATAGTTTACTGTAATTTTCAAACCACTGCTTATCTTGCCCTTTACTAGAACCTATAAATATGACAGAATATCCACGTGCATGAAACTCATCTATAAAAGATTTTGCAACGCTTAAGTGTCCGCCAGTTCCACCGCCAGTTATTACTATTGTTTTATTCATTGTCTTCCTATTTAGATTGGTATAGATTACCTTAGCAAAAATTTTATTCTACAATAATCATATCATTTGCACACTAATTAATCTATTAAGATATCGACAATATTACATGAGAAAAAGTCATCATTGATTTAAAAAATGCTACAATAATGATAATAATGACATATTAGAAATAATTTTTACATTATAAATACAAAACACTTTGAAAGAAAATATAAATATGATTAATGAACAGAAAAATATATCAATTTTAATAGATGCCGATAATGTTAGCTATAAATATGCAGAAGATATTTTCAATGATATTGCAAAATATGGTACAGTAAATATTCGTCGTGCTTATGGGGACTGGAAAGATAAAAAACTAATCGGTTGGGAAAGATTACTCCAACAATATAACATCCAACCAATACAACAATTTTCATATACACAAGGTAAAAATGCTACTGATATTGCAATGATTATAGATATTATGGACTTATTGTACACAAAAGAGTTAGCGGGTGTTGCTTTAGTTACTAGTGATAGTGATTTTACTCCCATAGTTACAAGAATATTATCAAATGGATTAACTGTTTATGGATATGGGGAGCAAAAAACTCCTTCAGCCTTTACAAATGCTTGTTCTCAATTTATATATGTAGAAAATCTATCTTCTAAAATAAAACCGTCAAAACTTGAGGATACAGAAAATTCACTAGTAGAAGAATATCCCTCTACTAGTGAATATAGGGGTAAAAACTATGATATTAAACGAGATACAAAATTAAAAAAGTTTATACTCAATGCCGTAAATCAAACTAGCGAAGAGCACGACTGGAGTGATGTTAAAGATATAGGACTTTATATTAAACAAAACTCATCATTTTCGCCTATTAATCATGGCTTCCGTAAATTGGGTGATTTGATAAAAGCTTTAGAAATCTTTGATGTGGCATATACAAATGATCGCCTGAGTATGCTTATACGAGAGAAAATAGGAAAGCACCCAGAAATTGGAAATCTACAAGACTTTAAATTTTAGAAAAGAAGTATAATATGCATTGAAAACATATTTCTTTTCAAAACTATTGGAAATTGCTTTTTAAGATAAATATTTGTTTTAATTATTGTATCACCAATTCTAATAACTCTATTTCTTGTATTATCAACCTAGAGTTATATTTCTTATATTATTGACTCTCTTTTGTAGATACACTTTTTAACCAAAAATATCCAAATAAACCAGCGATTAATGAGGCACAAAGTATTCCAGCTTTAGCTTGGAAAATAAGTTCAGGACTATTTAGGAATGCCAACTCTGCAACAAAAATAGACATCGTAAAACCAATTCCCCCTAAAAATGAAACACCAAATATTTGACTCATCGTAGTATTTTCAGGTAGTTTTGCGATTTTTAATTTAATGGCTAACCAAGAAATACCAAAAATCCCAATAACTTTTCCAAAAATCAATCCAGCAATAATTCCTAAGGATACTGGTTCTACTATAGTATCGCTTATAGATGTAAAATCTATACTTATTCCTGCATTAGCCAATGCAAAAAGAGGAATCACAAGAAGTGCAACAGGAAGATGCAGATCATGTTCAAGTTTTGAGGCCAGCGAACCTACTTCATCTATTTTTGCTTTTACATTAAAAAGTATTGCTTTTTGTTTTTCATGCATAGTATGATCTGTAGCAACAGGATATGAACCATACTCATCCATTAACTTTTTTGTATCATCAATCAATGTTAGAGGTGTTCGTTTAGGTTTCGAGGGTATTGTAAGTGCCGCGATTACCCCTGCAATAGTTGCGTGTACCCCTGATTCAAGCATAAAAAACCACATAAATAATCCAACAGTCAAATATGGTAAAACCAAATGAATACCAAATCTGTTAAATGAAATCATAATAAGTAGCATAACCCCTGCTAAACCAAGTGACATAATATTAATAGTATCCGTATAAAAGATTGCTATGACAAGTACTGCACCAAGATCATCTACAATAGCTAGAGCAACTAAGAACGTCACAAGAGCAGCAGGTACTCTTTTACCTAAGAGTACCAATGCACTAATAGCAAAAGCAATATCAGTCGCCATAGGGATTCCCCAACCTTCAGCACCCACAGTTCCATAATTTATATAAAAATAAATAAGTGCAGGAAAAACCATACCCCCAATTGCAGCCAAGATAGGTAAAATTGCCACTTTTATATTTGATAACTCACCAAATAGAACCTCTCTTTTAATTTCAAGACCAATTATAAAGAAGAAGATTGCCATAAGTCCATCGTTTATCCAATGATGTATAGAATGCGATAATCCCCATGATCCAATATTTAAATTTATTTTCATATGAAAAAAACTATCATATATTTCAGATAAAGGTGAGTTTGCAAGGATAAGAGCAAGAATAGTCATGAACATCAATACTATACCCGTAGTAGTCTGTGCGTGTAAAAAGTCCTCAAATGGTGTTGCGACTTTTTTAAAAGCTTTTTCCCAAGGTGCATATAATTTCATCGATTTTTTTCTCCAATATTTTCGTTTATTATTTATATCTAATTAATAATGCATAATATAATAAATAGAATAAACTTTTGATTATAAACATATTTTAGATATACTGAAATATATTAAAAATAGGAGTACTATCATGACTATGCCAATGAATCTGCATCGCCTTAACCCTATATTATATACTTTTAATAAAGAAATAAAAGGTATCGAAGAATTTGAAAAAGAATATAGTTAGTTGCTTCCAAAAAAAACTATAAAATCTATCTAAAATCTCAAATCTGATATAATCCACTTATGACACCATTTAAAGTACATACAGAATATTCTCCAGCAGGAGACCAACCAGAGGCAATAGAAAAATTAACTGCAAGTATAGTTAGTGGCAATAAATACAATACCTTGTTAGGGGTAACAGGTAGTGGTAAAACATATACTATGGCGAAGGTCATTGAAGCTACTCAAATGCCCACACTTATAATGACTCACAACAAAACTTTAGCAGCACAGATATATAGTGAATTTCGAGGTTTCTTCCCTCAAAATCATGTCGAGTATTTTATATCGTATTATGATTATTATCAGCCAGAAGCTTACATACCACGAAGTGACCTTTTTATAGAAAAAGATAGTTCTATCAATAGTGAGCTAGAAAGATTACGATTAAGTACCACTTCTTCGCTTTTAAGTTTTGAAGATATTATTTGTGTGGCATCTGTTAGTGCTAACTATGGTCTAGGTAATCCAGAAGAATATAGAAAAAATGTACAAAAAGTTGAACTTGGGCAAGAATATTCACAAAGAACAATGCTTTTAAGACTTGTGGATATGGGATATAAAAGAAATGATAAGTTCTTTGATCGTGGCGATTTTAGAGTCAATGGAGATGTAGTAGATATATTTCCAGCATATTTTCAAGATGAATTTATACGATTGGAATTTTTTGGCGATGAGATAGAGTCGATTATTAACCTAGAATATATGACAAATATCTCAAGAAAAGAACTTGAAGAGGTAACCATCTATAGTGTTAATCCTTTTGTCGTTTCAAAAGAAAGACTAGCAAAAGCTGTCGAATCGATTGAAATAGAACTAGATGATAGACTAGCATATTATCAAAAAGAAGAAAAACATGTCGAATATCAAAGACTAAAACAAAGAGTTGAGTTCGATTTAGAGATGATAGAAGCTACTGGTATGTGTAAAGGTATCGAGAATTATGCTCGACTTTTAACAGATAAAAAAGTAGGCGAAACTCCTTATTCTTTGATTGATTATTTTGAAGCTATGGACAAACCATATTTGCTGATCGTTGATGAGTCACATGTAAGTTTATCTCAGTTTAGAGGAATGCATGCAGCAGATAGAAGTAGAAAAGAAGTTTTGGTTGATTATGGCTTTAGACTGCCATCCGCTTTAGATAATAGACCTCTAAAATTTGAGGAATACATCAATAAAAAAGCAAACTTTCTTTTTGTAAGTGCTACGCCAAACGAACTAGAATTAGACTTAAGTTCAGAAATTGCAGAGCAAATTATACGCCCTACTGGTCTTCTTGATCCTGTAGTAGAGATTATGGATAGTGAATTTCAAGTGGAAAGACTTCATGATGAGATCAAAAAAGTAACAGCCAAAAATGAACGAGTTTTGGTAACCGTTTTAACTAAAAAAATGGCTGAAGAATTGGCTTCTTACTATAGTGATTTAGGAATCAAAGTACAATACCTACATAGTGAAATAGATGCCATAGAGAGAAATCAAATCATACGACAACTAAGACTTGGTACATTTGATGTACTTATTGGTATTAACTTATTGCGAGAAGGCCTCGATATACCCGAGGCTTCTTTAGTGGCTATTTTAGATGCAGATAAAGAGGGATTTTTACGAAGTAAAACTGCACTAGTACAAACCATGGGACGAGCAGCTAGAAATAGTAATGGTAGAGTTATACTATTTGCAAAAAGAGTTACAGATAGTATGAAGTTTGCAATAGATACTACAAACAAAAGAAGAAAGGTTCAAGATGCTCACAATAAAGAACATGGTATCACTCCAACTACCACAACCAGAAGGCTTGACGAAGATTTAAAAATGGAAGAATATGACGATGTAGCATTAAAATTAGAGAAGCTTGATAAAATGCCTGCAAGTGAACGAAAAAAAATGCTACTAGAACTTAATGCGGAGATGAATAAAGCTGCAAAAGATTTAAACTTTGAAGAAGCTATACGACTTCGAAATGAAATAGAAAAGATTAAAAAACTCTGATCAAATGAGTGCATTTATTTTGATAAACGCCTTGTGCAGTGTATCTCTCTTAAGAATATCATTATAGTATTTATAGAAACAACACTCTCTTTAAGTAGAGAGATTTCATTATGCTGATAAAATTTTCATAGGGCTCTGCATAATTTTTATGTGACAAAAAATATGACTATGAAATGGTATACTGTAGCAATAAGTAAATAATTGTTTATAAAAACAAGCATTTTTATAAAGATTTCTTTCAAGATAAATATCTTGATTTTGTATGATTAGCAGCAATGAATTTTGCGAAAAGGTAAAAAGTGAGAAAAGTTAGTATATTAAAATCTTTATTATTTCTATTGATAATATTCTTATCTGGTTGTGATAATAGGGTCAGTAGTGTAAGTGGAGGAAATGTACTAGCTTATATTGCAGAATATATAGATGAAAAAACAGGTCTAGATACAAAAGTAAACATAAGAGCTCTCAGAGAAGTTGCGTCAAAACTTTTAGGTATAGATAAAGGAAGTGAATCTTCGGAACTATCAGTTGATGCAGCATCAACTCTTTATGGACTAGTATTAAGTGCTGCTAATGTTAGGATTCTTCCAAGCAATGCGAGTGAAACTAGTACTGTTACTAAAATAAAGACAATGGAAATAGATAGTATTACAAATGCATATGAAGATGAAGTAGTAGCATATGTAGTAGAACCTTTACCATCAGGTATAAGTATAACAAATACTTCACTTAAAACATATATAGTTTCAATATATGATAATACCTATGGTCTAGATATCGAAGGTTCTATAGATGACAATACTAATAAAATAATCATAAAGATACCATATACAGTTACTTCTGGAAATATAACTTTACCCGCATATTCTCAAAATCGTACCCTAGATGCAAATATTTCAAAAAATGGACTTAGAAGTGCTGTAATAGTAACTTTTGCATATCCTGCTCAAAATAATCTCCATGGTTCAGGTACTTTCGATGCAAGTATAACTGTAAATACTAAAAATAGTCCATTTAATCTAAAGCAGTATGATTTCCAAAGCGGTGTAAAAAGTCAACTTATCGCTTCATTTACTTATTCTGTGAATGACAATAACGATATAGGAGTGTATGAAGTAGTAATCATCAATGGTATTTTGGATAAGATGTTTGATACAAGTGATAATACAGGTACAAAAGCTCATAATTTTATATATCTCCCTATAGTTAGTCCAAATACAGGAAAAACTTGGCTGAACAATAATTTAGGTGCAGAATATGCTGATATGACAAATAAAAATGGGAACTTTAATCCAGCACAACAATCAAAAGACACAGCTGACTACAAAGCTTATGGAAGTCTCTTTCAATGGGGTAGAGCAGCAGATGGACACGAACTCATGACTAGAACTGCTGCAAGCATTGAGGGAACAACAGTAGTCACTGCAAACACATCTCCAACACAAAAAGATATACCAACAAATGCATTTTTTATTACAACTTCATCTTATCCTAATGATTGGAGAGAAAGCCCCGATATTGCACTTTGGAACTCAGAGTCTAGTACTAACAATCCATGTCCAGTAGGATTTAGAGTACCAACACAAACAGAACTAATAGCTGAGAGAGATGGAGCTATAAACCCTATAACTAACTATACAACAGCACAAGATAATTTCTTAAAATTAACACCAGCGGGTAGCCGATTCTTCACAAATGGAAGGATACACTATGGTGGTGACCACGGTCACTATTGGACAGCCTCTGTCAATACTACTTTCTCTAAGTACTTGGAAATTTACCCCAGCGGTTCTGTTCTCAGTATTTACTACAGAGCAATTGCTTATAGTATTCGTTGTATAAAAAACTAGATTATTTGGTTTTTTATAATGAGTTAATCTGCTATTTGTAGTTAAGTTTCTATTCGTGAATTCTTTTCAGCTATCCCGCTTAATCCAAATCTCCGTAATAATTCTTGTTTTATTCTATCTGGAGATACATTTTTTGAAGCTAGTGCAACTAAGCAATGATATACTAAATCAGCACCCTCATATATAATTTCGTCTATATCATTGTCTTTGATTGCATATGTAAATTCTCCGGCTTCTTCTATTATCTTTTTAAGCATAGAATTATCTTTACCTTGTAGAAGTTTTGCGGTATATGATGTTTTTTGATTAGCATGCTTTTTGTCTTGAATCGTGTTATATAAGGAGTCAATTATACCATATGCTAATGTTGTGTTTATTTCAATTTCGCTAGTAATTGTATTTGTTTGTAAATTTGTAAAAAAACAAGATTTTCTACCTGTATGACATGCTACACCATTTTGTTTAACTTTTAAAAGAATTGTATCATTATCACAATCTATAGATATATTTTTTATTTCTTGGGTATGCTTAGATGTCTCACCTTTTTTCCATATTCTTTGTTTACTTCTACTAAAATAGTGTGCATAATTTGTTTCCAAAGTTAAGGTTAAAGCTTCTTCATTCATATATGCTAACATGAGTACTTCATTTGTTTCATTGTCTTGAGTTATCACAGGCACTAGGCCAGCTTGTTTTTTGAAATCTACTTTACTTATTATATCGTTCATTGTATACCTTTAAAATTCTTGTTTATACTCTAGTTTAAAATTAAGTATTTTATTTTCTTCATCAAGTTTTATATTTGGAGTTAGAGCCGATTTTTCTGCTTCTTGTGACATCTTATTCAATAGATTAAAATTTTGCAGTAGTATACTAGTAGTATTTAAATCATATCTAAAGTAAGGTTTATATAGTTCTATTTCTTTTATAGATAAGGATTCCTCCAATGATGTTATTTTATCATTTAAATCATGTGTTTTATTGATTAGATTTTCATTTTCTTTTAATAAGATAGAACTAATATTTTTATAATCTAAGAATTGGGAGTATATTATTGCTAGTGCTAAAAGAAGTGTAGCGATTATTATATATTTAATTTTTTGCATATTTAAAAATATATAAAGGGAAGTTTCCCTTTATATTATTTGATTATTGAAGAATCTCTTGATTTATTTTTAGTATCTACCCAAATATTTGGAGTAGAACCACCAGGAGTTAAGAATATTTTCGCATCCTTATTAACTCTTAATGCATCATTGAACTTACCTTGAACCTCAATTTGTTGCATCTGAAGTAAAATTGGTGTTAATGAATTTGCTATAAGTTTATTTGCTTTAGCTTGTGCATCAGCTTCAATAGTTACAGCATCCGCTCTACCTTTTGCTTCAATTCTATTTTTATCTGCATCACCTTGAGCTAATGCTGCTTTCTTTTGGGCTTCTTGTTTTGCTCTTAAAACTTCGTATTTAACTCTTTCTGATTCTTGATTTGCTACTTGTACCTTTTCAATTTGTTCTTTAATTTTAGAAGGCAGTACAATTTCTCTTAACTGTACAGATTCAATAGATACAGGTTTGCCCTTTAAAGCTTCAATCTCTTTTCTAATACCATTTTCAATGAGTGTAGCAATTGCATTTCTTTGCATCGGTAGATTTTCTGCATTATAGCCTCCAACAACATTTCTTACAATATTTCTTACAACTGGATTGACAATTTTGTCTTCCCATGAAAGTCCCCATGTAGCAATTGTTGTAGGAGCTTCAGATGGTAAAAGTTTATACTGTACTGTTAATTCGATAGACACAGGTAATCCTCTAGCATCAAGAATATTAATTGCAGGATTAACTTTAATACCATTACCCATTCCACTCATATCCTCTAATGATTTATAATTAATAAGTCTTACCTTTGTATCTACGGCAATAACATTTTGAATAAATGGTATAAAAACATGGAATCCAGGTTTCAATGGAATAGTTTCATATTTACCGGTTGTTACTTTAATCCCAACTTCACCAGAATTAATAATAGTATATGGCTTTATCATAAATAGACCAATAACTATAATGACTATTGCATAAATAAATCCAGATTTTTTATTAAAATTTTTAAAAATTTCAGGTGGTTGAAATGGTGGCTCATATCCACCACCTCCATTATTGTTTGATTTATTATCTGACCCGTTGTTTTGTTTTCTATTTTTGAAATAGTCATTATCTATTGGCATTTTTTCCCTTTTTTATGTTAATTTTTTATAATAATATAGAATTGTACACTAATTTTATCTTAAATATATTATTTAGTTAATATATGTCAAATATTTTAAGTATTTTTCATTTCGTCCAGAAACTACATCAAAGTATGCTGTTTGTATTTTTTGAGTAATTCTTCCACGACTTCCACATCCTATGATTCTAGCATCTACATCTTTTACAGGTGTAATTTCAGCTGCAGTTCCTGTTAAGAAACATTCATCACAAATATATACTTCTTCTCTTGTGATTCTTCTTCTGATGACTTCTATGCCCATATCCTTGGCAAGATCAATTACTGTTGCTTGTGTTATTGATTTGAGTGAATTATCATTTGGAGGAGTTATTAACACTCCATCCTGAATCATAAAAAAACAAGCACCACTAGCTTCTGCTATATAACCTTGATCATCTCGCATCAATGCTTCATCATATCCAGATTCAACTGCTTCATATTTTGCCATTTGTGAGTTAAGATAGTTTGCTACAGCCTTAGCTTTCCCCATTCCTGAGGTATTACCACCTCTTGTCATCGATGATATTTTAAGTCTAATACCATTTTTTAAACCATCTTCACCTAAGTATGCCCCCCATTTCCATGCAGAAATTGAAACCTTTACTGGCGAATCTTTATGATACAATCCCATAACCCCATAACCTAAATAGACAAGTGGTCGAATATAAGCACCTTCAAATAGCTCATTGACTTGTAAAAGTTTTACTTGTGCTGCATTTAGTTCATCAATTGTATATGGCACATTTATAAGTGTCATTTTAGATGAATCTAAAAGTCGTTTTGTGTGTTCTTTGAGTTTAAATATAGCACATCTGCCATCTTCAGTTTTATATGCTTTTGTACCTTCTATAGCTCCATTCCCATAATGAAGAGTATGTGTTAGAACATGAACTTTAGCTTCATCCCAAGGTGTTAGCTCTCCATCCATCCAAATATATTTTGCTTTTTCCATTTCTTTTATCCTAAAGTATAGTTCATTAAATGAAATATGGTATCCAAAAATAGTTTAAAAACGATATAATTATTTATGAATAAAGAATTAAGTATACAAGATATAGAAGAAATTTTAACGAATAGAATAAAAGATGATAAGTTTACAACACTAAAAAGCTTGCCTAAACCTGATAAATTCAAGGATATGGATAAAGCAACAAAAAGAATAGTGAAAGCTATACATAATGATGAAACAATAAATCTTGTAGGCGATTATGATGCTGATGGAGTTACATCTACAGCGATAATTGTTTCATTTTTTAATGCTTTGGGACTAGAAATAAATTATATTATTCCTAATAGGTTTGAGCATGGATATGGATTAAGTCCTATTATTTTAGAACAGATTTATGATGGTATTGTTGTTACAGTTGATAATGGCATTAGTGCTGTAGAAGCTGCTAATATTTGTAAAAAAAAAGGATTGGATTTAATTATTACTGATCATCATACAGTGGGTGATATTTTGCCTGATGCATTTGCCATAGTAAATCCAAAACAATCTGATTGTACTTTTCCGTTTCCCGAAATATGTGGTGCACAGATTGCATGGTATTTATGTGCAAGTATAAAAAAAGAACTTAATTTTGATTATAATTTACTGGATCTTTTTGATATTCTTTGTATAGCTATAGTAGCAGATATCATGCCAATGGTAAGCTTAAATAAAACAATGGTTAAAGCAGGTCTTAAGTCTCTAAAAACCTCCATTCGTCCAGCTATCGTTGTGTTACGACAGCGATTTGAATTAAAATTTTTTACTGAAGAGGATATAGGTTTTAAAATCGCTCCACTAATTAATTGTGCTGGAAGAATGGCTGATCCTTCAATAGCATTAGAATTTCTGCTTTCCTTTGATGAAGTTGAAGCAAATATGCAATTAGATCATTTAATTGAACTGAATGAATTAAGAAAAGAAGAGCAAATGAAAATGTTCAATGAAGCCAAGAGGCAAGTTAATATAAAAGATAAAGTCGTAGTAGTATTTAGCGAAGAATGGAATGAAGGAATTGTTGGAATTGTTGCTTCAAAGTTATGTGAAAAATATAAAAAGCCTGCAATTGTATTAAGTGTAGATGGAGACATTGCAAAAGCAAGTGCTAGAAGTACATCCCTTGTAAATTTATATGAATTGATTAAAAGCTGTGATTCATTATTGAATGGCTTTGGTGGACATAAACAAGCAGCTGGTCTTAGTATTGATACGCATCGTATAAATGAATTTAAAACAATGATTAATCAAAATATAAATAATTTACAAGAAGTAAGAGAAGATAAAAGTACATATAGTCTTGGACAATTTAATATTTCGGATGTGAATACGACAGTATATGAAGTTGTAGAATCATTTCGGCCTTTTGGAATCACTAACTCATATCCTATTTTATCATTTGTAAATTTGGAAGTATTCAATATTACTAAAATGGGTAAAAATAAAGAGTTTACAAAACTTGTCGTAGGCAATGGCATCAATGTTATTGAGGTTATTATATTTGTAGATTTTGATAATGTCAAAATAGGAGATATTATTAATTTTACAGCAAATATATCTAAAAATGAATTTCGAGGTGAAGTAAAATTTAATCTTATGTTCAAAGAGTTATTATAAAATCATTAATAATTAACCAACTTTAATATATAATACAAAATAATAAATAATAAATAATAAATATTAATTTTAGGAGTTGGCATGGATTGGGGTAAGGTAATTTATATTTTCTTTTCATTGATGAGTTTAACGACAACGGCAGGTTTTTTATACGAACAAAATGAGATAGCATTATTTTTAGCAGCAGGTGTTAATGTGATATCAACCATTTTAAAAATCGGTGTTAGAAATTTATTAGCAGCGGAACTATTAGCAAGTTCCCTTGTTGCTGACTTACATCTTATACCAGCTTTTATTGTGTATTCATTTACAGATAATGTGCATCTAGCTATTGCTCTTGCAATTGGGGCAGTTGTTGCTAACGTTTTTTCAATTGGCTTAGCGTTAATAGAAAGTGCAAAAACACAAGATAAAGATTACTAGATATGGAGTATAATCCATCTTATATAGAAGAAAAATGGCAAAATTTTTGGAATGAAAATAATACCCATGAACCACTTGATGAAAACTGTGGAATAGATAAAAAATTTATTTTAAGTATGTTTCCCTATCCTAGTGGTAGAATACATATGGGACATGTTCGAAATTATTGTCTTGGTGATGCTTTTGCTCGACACTTTAGAAAAAATAACTTTAATGTATTGCATCCGATTGCTTGGGATAGTTTTGGAATGCCAGCAGAAAATGCAGCTATAAAAAATAAATCACATCCTAAAAAATGGACTTATGAAAATATAGATTACATGAGCAAAGAACTTGGGGGTTTAGGTTTGAGCTTTTCAAAAACTCGAGAATTTGCAACAAGTGATGAATTGTATACCAAATGGGAACAAGAGTTTATTATACAAATGTATGAAGATGGTCTTTTATATCAAAAATCATCTCTCGTAAACTGGTGTGAAGATTGCCATACTGTTTTAGCAAATGAACAAGTTGAAGATGGGTGTTGTTGGCGATGTGACAATGAAGTACAACAAAAAGAAATGCCTGGATACTACATCGCTATTACTAAATACTCACAAGTGCTTTTAGATGATTTAAACATTTTAGAAGGCAAATGGCCAGCGCAAGTTTTACGTATGCAAAAAAATTGGATAGGTAGAAGTAGTGGACTAGAGTTTCATTTTGCTTTGAGTAACGCTTCAAAAGAAAAGCTTGACAAGAATTTTGATAGATATAATGTATTTACAACACGAGCAGATACTATTTATGGGATAAGTTATTCAGCACTTGCACCTGAGCATGAAATTGTTACTTATTTAATCGAACATAAACTTTTAAGCGGTGAAAAAATTGAAGCTATAAAAGCAATGCAAAAAGTAAGTGAAAGAGATAGAGCTACTGAAGATAAAATTGGTTTAGATTTAGAAATTAGTGTTCTGCATCCACTTACTGGAAAAGAGATTCCTGTATGGGTTGCAAACTTTGTTTTAGCCTCTTATGGTGGCGGTGCAGTTATGGCAGTACCTGCTCACGATCAAAGAGATTTTGAGTTTGCAATAAAGTATAATCTTGAAGTCAATATTGTAATCGACCCTAAGTCTGAACAAAGTTTAACAGAAGCATTTACAGCTGAGGGTATTTTAATTAACAGTGAAACTTTTTCTGGTATGAATAACACTGAAGCTAAAGATGGCATTATAAATCATTTTGAAAATAATAATTTAGGCAATAGAAAGATTAATTATAAATTAAGAGACTGGGGAATTAGTCGTCAAAGATATTGGGGTGCACCCATTCCTTTTGTTCATTGTCAAAATTGCGGAATCGTACCTGAAAAATTAGAAAACTTACCAATAGCTTTGCCTGTAGATGTTGAAATGACAGGGGAAGGAAATCCTTTAGAAAATCATCCTACTTGGAAAAATTGTTTTTGTCCAAAATGCGACAAAGAAGCAAGAAGAGAAACTGATACTTTAGATACATTTGTGCAGTCTTCTTGGTATTTTTTAAGATATGCAACAAATCCTAAAAAATGGAATGATATAGGTATTGATAAAAATGATACGAATTATTGGATGGATGTAGATCAGTATGTAGGTGGAATCGAACATGCAATTTTACACCTTTTATACGCAAGATTCTTTACTAAAGCTTTAAATAAATTAGGATATACAAATTCTATTGAACCATTTAAAAATCTTTTAACACAGGGAATGGTTTTAAAAGATGGGGTTAAAATGTCAAAGTCAAAAGGAAATGTTGTAGATCCAGATGCAATTGTTTCTAGATATGGTGCAGATACAGCAAGATTATTTATGATGTTTGCAGCACCTCCTACTAAGGAGTTAGAGTGGAATGATAGTGCTGTTGAAGGTGCATATAGATTTATAAGAAAATTTTATGACAAAAGTATAGGGCTAAATACCAATAATTGCAAGGGAATAAATTCTATAGTTCATAATGATTTATCAAAAGATGAAAAAGAAGCCAGAAAGAAAGTATATGAAGCTTTAAATAAGTCAAATGAAGTGATGAATAAAACTTATGCTTTTAATACATTGATTTCTTCTTGTATGGAAGCTTTAAATGCTTTAAATAAACAAGAAAATGAGCAAGTGTGCTTTGAAGGATATTTCATAATGTCAAATATTTTAGAACCAATTATTCCTCATGTATGTTGGGAAATAGCTGATAGATTATTTGATAGAAAGAATTTTGATAATGTAATTGAAGTTAAAGATGAAGTATTTACACTTGATAGTATAGTTTTGGCGATTACGATTAATGGTAAAAAAAGAGGTGAAATTGAGGTGAGTCCTGATGCTAGTAAAGAAGAAATTTTGGAATTAGCGAAGGCCACTCAAGTTGCTAAAAAATGGATAGATGGGAAAGAAATGATTAAAGAGATTGTTGTCCCTAATAAACTGGTAAATCTTGTGGTAAAAGGCTAATTTTGAAACTTCTAATTTCTTCTTTTTTAATTATTTCATTCTTTATTGGATGTGGATATAAACCATCATCTTATTATGCTAAAAATGCAATTACTGGAAATGTATATGTGGAATTAAAAGTTGATATTAATAATGCAAAGAATTCAGTATATGTAAAAGATGCTATGAATGATATGGTTTTAAATCAATTTAAAGCTTCATTAACAAATGACAAAAGTACTGCAGATACCTTGGTAACCTTAGGATTATCAAGCGTAAGTAATATTGCACTAAGTACAGATAGTAATGGATATACGAACAGTTACAGAACAAGAGTAAATATACTTGTAACATATCAAAAAAGAGATGAAGAAATTAGATCGTTAAGTGTAAGTGATTATTACGATTATGCAGTGGATACTGATTCTAGTATTACTGATCTAAAAAAGAATACCGCGGTTAAATTTGCCGCCACGAAAGCACTTAGTAGTTTATTTTCAAAAATCGCTATTAACACTATGAAAGAATAATTATTACTAGTAACCTAGAAGAGTTCTTAGAGAAGAAGAGCTTGTATTATGACAAGATTGATTATGATGTCATTAAATTATCATGGGATATATTAAGTAACTATATTGTCTTACCGTATATTATTCATATTGTTGGCACCAATGGCAAGGGCAGTACAGGAAGATTTTTAGCTTCAATATTGACGCAATTAAATCAAAAAGTTTTACATTATAGTTCTCCTCATATTTTAACATTTAATGAACGAATATGGATAAATGGAGACAATATTTCTGATGAAATTCTCAATAATACCCATCAAAAATTAGAAGATATATTACCTAATAATTTACTTGAAATATTAACTTATTTTGAATACACAACATTACTTGCTTTGTATTTAAGTGATAAAAAAGATTATTTAGTACTTGAAGCAGGACTTGGTGGCGAATTTGATGCTACTAATGTAGTGAAAAATGATTTGACAATTATTACTACAATAGGATTGGATCATCAGAGTTTTTTAGGGAATACTGTATCTGAAATTGCTAGAACAAAAATGAGAAGTTGTGATTATTCTTTTATACTGGGATGTCAGATATATGATGAAGTAGAAACTATTAAGAATGAAATACTTTTTGATAAAAAAGAGATATTTAGAAAGAAATATCGATTAAATAAAGAAGCTTACTTCTTACCTGAATATTTACAAAGTAATCTTCAAGTTGCTTTGACAGTTTTAGAATATTTAGGATTTGTAGATATCAATTATATTTTGCCGAAGATTTCAGGAAGATTTGAAAAATTAGCATCTAATATTACTCTTGACGTAGGACACAATCCACTAGCTGCTTTAGCTATTGCTAATGAATTGAAAAACAAAAAACAGAAATATATTTTGATATATAATAGTCTTGAAGATAAAGACTATAAAGAAGTTTTGAGCATTTTAAAACCTCACATTTCAGAAATCCAAATTATTTCTTGTGCAGATAAAAGAATAGTGAAAAGAAAAATATTACTTCAAGTAATTAAAGATTTAAAAATAAAGGTAAATAATTTTGATATAAAGAATATGAAACAGGAAAATCATTATTTAGTGTTTGGTTCGTTCTTGGTTATAGAAAATTTTATAAAAGGATATAAAGAATATGAGAAAAGGTAGATTGGTAGTAACTATTTCAGATGTTGATAGTACAAAGTCTTTTAGTATAAATAAAATTATAAAAAAAATTATATTGTGGACAATTTTAGCAACTATAATTTTTATTACTATAGGTTTTTTTACAATATCAAAATTGACATCAACTGTGGATGACTTATCATATGAAAAAGATAAATTGAAAAGTAAAAATATTGCATATAGCGAACAAATAGAATTTAAAATAGAACAAATAGAAGAGTTAGGTATTCAACTTGAAGAGATAGAGGATATTATAGGAATTAAGAAAGATGATGATATAACTTTAATACAAAGAGCAACTTTGGCAAGATTAACATCATCTGAAAAAATATATATGTTACAAACAATACCTAGTGAATGCCCATTAACTGAATGTGTCAAGACTTCAAATTTTGGATGGAGAATCCATCCTATAACAAAGAAAAAGAAATTTCACAGTGGATTAGATTTACGAGCAAAAAGAAAGACAGAAGTACTTGCTACAGCAGATGGAGTAGTTCGATATGTACAAGAGAAAAATGAAGGAGCATATGGAAGAGTGGTTATGATAGCACATAATTTTGGTTTTGAAACTAGATATGCACACCTTAGTTATGTTAATGTAAAAATAGGGGATATAGTAAATAAAGGTCAAATAATCGCCAAAAGTGGGAATAGCGGTCGCAGTAAGGGAGCGCATTTACATTATGAAGTAAGACATGCAAGTAAAGTGCTTGATCCGACATCCTTTACAGAATGGAGTATGAAGGATTATGAAATGATATTTAAAAAACAAAGGAGAGTAGAATGGGAATCTTTAGTAGAACTAATAAAGAATCAGAAGAACAAGCTGGCACAACTGTAATAAGTAGTGGTACAACCATTAAGGGTATGATTGATACAAAAGGATCAATATTTATAGATGGAAGATTCGAAGGTATAATTGTCGCAGCACAAGATGTAACTATAGGAAAGAATGGTGAAGTTTTAGGTGAAATAAGATCAAAAGTACTCACTGTAAATGGAATAATCGATGGTTTATTTGATGTTGACCATGTTAATGTACTAGGTTCAGGTAGAATGCTTGGTAAATTACATTACAACGAACTTACAATTGAACCAAATGGAATTTTTGAAGGTGAAGGTAAAAAGAAAAACTCAACTATAACTAGTCAATACAATAAATTAGAAATAAATAAAATTATGCAATTAGAATTATAATCAATGCCTATAATCGATGAGCAACTAAACGAACTCTATATACAAAGAGATTCGCTTGCTTTACAAATTAGAGAATTAGAAAATCAAAAACAATCTACAGGCACAGACCTCATTGTATTAAAAGATTCAATATATATAAATATAACACTTTTATCTAATGAGTTGGTAAAAAAATTGGAAATTATTTCTAGTTTTGATAATCCTCAAGTAGAGATATTACTTAAGTTACGAAAGCCACTTTATAATATAGTTAGAAAAATTAATAGCTATCAAAAAAGTAAAAATGAAATAATCCTACCTCGTGGTTTAATGAGAGGAGTCATTGAAATTTTTAGAGAGTATGGACTGGATACTTCTTATATTGATGAACGAATATTTATTGTACATAAGTTTAAAAAAATAAAATATGTTTTAAGAGATGAACAGCAAAAAGCAGTAAGTCATATCTTAAAAAAAGATTTTGCTTTATGTATAGCTCCTCCAGGTTTTGGGAAAACACTCATTGGCTCTAAAATGATTGAATTACGAGCTTGTAATACTCTGGTGATAGTAAATAAAAATATACTTTTAGATCAGTGGATTGAAAGATTTATAGATTATTTTGGATACGAAAAGAAAGAAATTGGATACTTAGGCAAAAGTAAAAATACTTTAAATGGAGTATTAGATATTGCTACCATGCAAAGTTTAAAAAATAATATACAGATAATAAAGAATTATTCTTTTGTAATAGTAGATGAATGCCATCATGTCCCAGCATTTACATTTGAAAAAATCATAAAAGAATTTTGCGGAAAATATATTTTGGGCTTAAGTGCTACACCAAATAGAAAAGATGGTATGGAACCAATTATATTTCAGCAATTAGGCTCAATTGCTTATGAAATCAAAAGTAAAAGTAAATTAACTAATATTCTTAAAATCGTAGAGACACAATTTGAAAGTAGTGCAAGTAGTTTTACTCAGCTAATAAGTGAAATTATTATTAATAATGATAGAAATATGCTAATTCTTCAAGAGATAATTAAATATAAAAATAAAAAAATCCTTTTACTAACAGATAGAATTGAACATATCGAGCACTTCGAAGTACTTTTAAAATTACATAAGATTAAATTTGTATCTGTTCACGGTAGTTTGAAGAAAAACGAACAATTACTTAACATGAAGAAAGTTGATACAGCATCTTTAGTATTGGCTACAACATCATTTTTTGGGGAAGGTATAGATTTCCCACATTTAAATACAATCATATTTGCTACACCAATATCCTATTATGGGCGAATAGTACAATATTTAGGAAGAATCGGACGAGGAGGTGGGGATTGTCTAGCAATTGATATTTTGGATATAAATAATCCCTTCGCATTAAGTAGTTACAAAAAAAGAAAAGAAGGGTATGCTCAATTACATTATAGAAGAACTAAATAAAATTAGGATACAATTTATCATATTATACAGAGTGAGGAAGTATTTTGGCATTTAACAAGAATAAAAAAAGTCCACTAAGATTGTTAGTAATAGTAATTTTATTTTTAATTATGATAATTGTAGCTTATTTATATTTATCTCCTGCTTTTGAACAAAACAAGCCAATGGTTGAATCTAAAAGTAGTATGTATTGGAATTTACAATCAAAAATTAAAATAAATATTAAAGATGATACAGGTATTAAATACTATAAGGTTACTTTTAAAGAGGGAAGTAAAAGTATTGTTTTAGCACAAAAAGTTATGGATAATAGCGAGAAAAATATTACAATAAGTATAGAACCACCTAAATTAGATATGTTTTATAAAGGACAAGCTACTTCATTGGAAGTTGAAGTAGTTGATAACAGCAAATGGAATTTTTTAGAGGGCAATAAGATAGTAAAAAAGATTAATCTTACCATTGATACTCAAAAACCTGCTGCTAATGTTCTTAGAAACTCTAGATATATTCAAAGAGGTGGTAGTGCGGTTATCGTTGTTAAAGTAAAGGATGATAACTTAAATGATGCTTATATATCATTTAATGGAATTAAAAACTTTCAGTTAACCCCTTTTTATAAAAAAGATTATTATGCGGCGTTAATTGCATGGCCTATGAATATTTCTTCTTTTAGCAAAGTAAATTTAATAGTAAGCGATAAAGCTGAAAATAAAACTATAATAAAAGTTCCTTTTTATACTCAAAAGAAAAAGATAAAAAACGATACTATTCAAATTGAAGAGAGTTTTATAGCGAATGTTAGTAGCAGAGTCTTAGAGCAAAGTTTTGAACAGATACCTAATAATTTAAAAGATATATTTATTTATTCAAACCTTACTCTTCGAGAAAAGAATTTAAAAACTATTGAAGAAATTGCCTTTAATAATTATTCAAAAGAGATGGTAAAAAACTTTAAAATCAATCCAGTTAGAAGATTAAAAGGTTCTAAATTGGTTGCAGGGTATGGCGATAAAAGACATTATTACTTAAATGGTGAAAAAATCAATGATGCCTGGCATTTAGGAATGGATTGGGCTAGTGTAAAAAAAGCACCAATACGAGCTTCTAATGACGGAGTTGTAATTTTTCAAAATTATTTAGGTCTTTATGGAAATACAATAATTATTGATCATGGAATGGGGTTATCAACTTTATATGCACATACGAGTACTCAGTATGTTAAAGTAGGAGAAAATATTACTAAAAATAAAAAGATTGCTACTACGGGATCTACTGGTGCAGTTTTTGGAGATCATCTACATTTTGGTGTTTTAGTGCAGGGAATTGAAGTTAATCCTGTTGAGTGGATGGATAAGCATTGGATGAAAGTAAGAATATTTAATATTCTGGAAAAAGCTAAACAAGACATAGATGGTAAATAATGAAACAAAGAACAATTAATAAAAGCGTTGAAATACTCGGTATAGGTCTACATAAAGGGGTACCTGTAAAAATGATTCTTGAACCCTTAGATGAAGATATGGGAATTGTGTTTTATAGAAGCGATGAAGCCATAACAATCCCACTTACTCCTGAATATGTAATAGATACTAAAATGGCAACAGTAATTGGAAAAGATACTGTTGTAATATCGACAATAGAACACTTATTATCAGCAATATATGCCTATGGAATCGATAATTTGAGAATAGTTCTTGATAATGACGAAATTCCAATTTTAGATGGGAGCAGTAGTGGTTTTTGTATGTTATTGGACGAGGTTGGTATAAAAGAACAGGCTAAAAGTAAAAAAGCAATAAGAATTAAAAAAGAAGTAATTGTAAGTATAGATAATAAATTTGTCAAGCTTATACCATCAAATCATATTATTTATGATTTTTCAATTAATTTTAATCATCCTGCAATTGGAGAACAATCTTTTAGATTTGATTATTCTATAGAAGAATATAAAGAAAATATTAGCCGAGCTAGAACCTTTGGTTTTTTACATGAAGTACAATACTTAAGAAGTATAGGATTAGCACAAGGTGGAAGTTTAGATAATGCAATAGTTTTAGATGATCAAAAGATTTTAAATCCTGAGGGACTTCGATATCATGATGAATTTGTAAAACATAAAATATTAGATGCTATTGGCGATATGTCACTTCTAGGATATACTATGATTGGTGAATATAATGCACATGCAGGAAGTCATCATCTTAATCATTTGTTGACAAAAAAACTGTTACAAGATCCAGAAAACTATGAAATAGTAGACCTAGAAGAAATCAAAGATGAAGTAGAAGCACTCGAGAAAGCATATGCAACAATTTAGTTATAATATTTTAATTATATCAATTTCAAATCCTATTCTAGTAGGAATGTATAAAAATGATATTCTAATAGAAAGTATTTCAAGAGATGGAAAAACAAGTGAAGTACTTCCTTCTATATTTGATGAGTTACAATCCAAATACAATATAAAAAATATTTTTTATGTAAATGGACCCGGAAGCTATATGGCTATTAAAATTGCCTATATTTTTTTAAAAACAATATCTATAGTAAATAAAATAAATTTATATGCAGTAAATGGTTTTGATTTCAATAACAACTCTCCAATAAAAGCCTTAGGAAAAAAATATTTTCACCGCCATAATAAGCTTGATAATGATAATATTACAATAGAATTTCTAAGTAATAAACTAATTGAAAAATTTATATTACCAAAAAAATTTGTTAATATAAAATACAGTGAAGATACTTTACCTAAATATAATTTACCTGCAGTATAAATACAAGAAGAAGTAAGGAAGAAAATGAAAATAAGTGTACCAGCAACAAGTGCAAATCTTGGGCCAGGTTTCGATACATTAGGATTGGCTTTAAATATAAAAAATTATGTGATAATTACACCAGCAAAATTTCATAGTGTTTCTTTAAAAGGTGAAGGATCTAATAATCCAAAGTTAAAAGATAATAATATGTTTGTTTCAACTTTTAATGATTTTCATCGAAACTTTAGTGATAGTAAACAACAATTTAGATTTGAATTTGAAAATGAAATACCATTATCAAGAGGTTTAGGAAGTAGTAGTGCTGTTATAATCAGTGCCATCGCATCCGCATATGCTATTGAAGGTATAGAATTAAATGATAAAAAATTATTAAATTTGGCACTTAGTTATGAGTCCCATCCTGATAATATCACTCCGGCCGTAATGGGTGGATTTACAGTATCAAGTGTTAACGAAAATGAAGTATATTTCATAAGAAAAGAAATACCAAAACTTTTAAAAGCTGTTATTGTTATTCCAAATAGACCAATTTCAACTAATTTATCGAGAAAAAGTTTACCATATAAATATACTAAAGAGGATGTTGTTTTTAATATATCTCATAGTTCATTGTTAACTGCTGCATTTATGAGTGAAGATTTTAGAATGCTTAAACGAGCATCAAAAGATAGAATTCATCAATATTATAGAATGAAGCAGATGCCTGAACTTTTTGCAGTACAAAAAGTTGCACTTAGAAATGGCGCATTAATGAGTACTTTATCAGGTAGCGGATCAACATTTTTTAATATTGCTTATGAAAAAGATGCAGTTAGATTATCAAGAAAGTTAGAAGAAAATTTTCCTCATTTCAGAATTGTGGTATGTGATTTTGATAATAATGGCGTGATAGTTGAAGATTAAGAGAGTTTTAGATACTATGGTAAAAATAGCAATAAGAAGCTGTGTGGTTTGTAGAAAAAGAATAGCACAAAGATTATTGAATAGATTACAGTGTAATAATAAAAAGCTAACTGCTTTTACCGGAATAGGTAGAAGTTTTTACGTATGTAATAATTGTTTGGAAAATACATCTAAACTAGAAAAAGCATTATATAGAAACTGTAAGAATAAAGATGAATATATGGTAAAACTAAGGGAGATATTAGCGAATGGAAGACAAAGTTAGGGTATTTGAAATAGCTGAAGAAGCTGGTTCTACAAGTGCAGAAGTAATAAAAAAAGCAGCAGATTTAGCAATAGTTTTAAAATCAGCACAAGGTTCAGTTTCTTGCGAAGTTGCAGAAGAAATTGTGAGTTATATAATGACAGGTAAAAGTAAATTATTAACAACAAAAGAAATGAAACCTACAGTTGAAAAATCGACTCCAGTGATAATTGAAGAAGTGATTGTGGAAGAAAAAACTAGCACTAAAAAAATAAATGATGAAAAAAAAACAAGCACTATAGAAACAAAAAAAGTTGATATTAAATGTGCACCTTTAAAAAGAAAAGAACTTAAAATTGTCCAAAAGAAAAATGTGTCACCAGAAATCAATACAAAAGAAGCTGTAGTAGAAATAAAAGACACAGAAATTACTTCTATTCCTAAAATTAAAGAAGAAGTTATTGTTGTACCTACAAAAGTAATCGAAGAAGTTCCAACTATACCAGTTGTTGCAGTTGAAGACAATATACAAGAAATAGATAAGGTTGAAGCCCCTATTACAAACAATCCTGATAAAAAAATTGTTCTTAAAAAAAGAGGACTAACAATCGTTAAGAAAAAAAGACCAATTATTGTAAATGCTCCAATAGGAATACAGTCTAAAAAACAAAAACTAGCTTCTATGAGTGAGTTATTTGGTGGTGGCTCTGATTTGCAAGAAAACTATTCTACAAGACAGAAAAAACCTATAATAAGAAAAGTAGCTAAAGCACATATTCATGGAACTAAATTAAGGGTTAATGGTGGAGATGACGATTTTAAATCATCTGGAGAATCTATTTTAGGTGAAGAAGTTGTGTTACTTGATATGGGACTTATGGAAACATCTAAGTTTTTACAAGAAACACCAAAACCTAAAAATATTCGGACAACAAAACCCAGTGCTTTTGGTAATCAACAAAGAGGTATCAAAAGAGGTGGTAAAAAGAAAAAATATAAACAAAGAGTTGAAGAGGTTATAGTAACAGATGTTACTATACCTGAAGATTGTAGAGTTTATGAATTTGCTGAAAAAGTTGGTAGAACTGCTGGTGATGTAATTGGAAAATTATTTATGCTTGGTATGATGGTTACAAAGAATGATTTTTTAGGAAATGATGAAATTGAAATACTGGGTGAAGAATATGCTATTAAAATTACAATTAAAGATGAACTTGAAGATGTTAATTATGTTGATGATTATCATGAAGATGAAGTTGATAAATCAAATTATGTAACTCGTCCTCCAGTTGTTACAATTATGGGGCATGTTGATCATGGGAAAACTTCACTTTTAGACAAAATTAGAAGTAGTAGAGTAGCATCTGGTGAAGCTGGGGGAATTACCCAACATATTGGTGCTTATACTGTAATAAAAAATGGTCAAGAAATTACATTTGTAGATACTCCTGGTCATGAAGCTTTTAGTGCTATGAGAGTAAGAGGAGCAAGTGTAACTGATATTATTATTATTGTTGTTGCTGCTGACGATGGTGTTAAACCTCAAACAATAGAATCTATTAAAGCTGCAAAAGCAAGTGGTGCTCCAATTATTGTTGCTGTGAATAAAATAGATAAAGAAACAGCTAATATGGATATGGTTAAAGCTGGTATGGCAGAACATGAACTATCGCCATCTGACTGGGGTGGAGATATTGAGTTTATTGGTGTATCTGCATTAACTGGTGATGGAATAGATAATCTTTTAGAAAATATTATTATTCAATCAGAGTTATTGGAACTTCAAGCTGATCCAACAGCTTTGGCAAAAGCTACTGTTATTGAATCTGAACAAGTTAAAGGCAAAGGTGCAGTTGCAACTATAATTGTTCAAAACGGTACACTTAAAATTGGTGATAATATTGTTGCTGATACTACATTTGGTAGAGTTAAAGCTTTACTTGATGATCAAGGTAAATCTGTACAAGAATTAGGATTAAGTAGAACAGGTCAAGTTGTTGGTTTAGGTGAAGTTCCTCTAACTGGTTCAACACTCGTAGCACAAAAAACTGCAGCAGAAGCTAAAGAAATTGCTACCACAAGAGCAGATCACTCAAGAGCAAAAGAATTAAGTGCTTCTACTAAAGTATCTTTAGATGAGATGGCTGCGCTTATTGCAGAAGGTAAAATTAAAGCATTACCAGTTATTTTAAAAGCAGATGCTGGCGGTTCTTTAGAAGCTATTAAAGCAAGTTTAGAAACTATTAAAAATGATGAAGTAAAAGTTAAAATCATTTCTTCAGGTGTTGGTGGAATAACTGAAGCAGATATTGCACTTGCAAGTGCGAGTGATGATTGTATTATTATAGGATTTAATGTAAGACCTACGGGGGCTGTTAAAATTAAAGCTAAATCTTCAGGTGTTGAGATTAAAACATATAGTATCATTTATGCATTATTAGATGATATTAAATTAACATTATCTGGTATGATGAGTGCAATTGTAATAGAAGAGAACACAGGACAAGCGCAAGTTCTAGAAACATTTATTGTTCCTAAAGTAGGTACAGTTGCAGGTTGTAAAGTTACAGATGGTAAAGTTGTTCGCGGTGGACTTGCTCGTGTTATTAGAGATGGTGTTGTTATTTATACAGGTGCTATTAAATCACTGAAAAGATTTAAAGATGATGTTAAAGAAGTATCTAATGGTTATGAATGTGGTATAATTTTTGAAAGTAATAATGATATTCAAGCAAATGATTATATTGAAACATTTATAGAGCACAAAGAAGAGCAAAAAATAGAATAATGAAAAATAAAAGTGTAAATTTACAAAGAACAGAATCATTGCTTATGGAACTAATTCCAGAAGCACTAAGTAGTTTAAATGATAGTAGAATCAAATCTTTAACAATCACTGATGTTGATTGTAAAAATGGTAAATATGATGCAAAAGTTTACTATGACGGAAGTGATTATTCAGAAGATGAGTTAAAAGATATAAAAGTATGTCTTGGAAAAGCTAATGGTAGATTAAAATCATATATTTTAAATGCTACATCATGGTATAAATGTCCTGATTTTAATTTTTTAGTAGATAACATGATGGACAAAAGAGCAAAAATGGAAGATTTGTTTTTGCAAATATCAAAAGAATCAAAAAAAGATAAAGAGTAAAATATGGAATTTGAAGAGTCTATAAGGTTAGCTGTTGAAGGTTGTGGAGTTGATTTATATGATATTCAACTAACTAAAGAGCATAAAATAAATATATTACGAGTGTATATATCACATAAAGATGGTATAAATTTAGATAAATGTGCACATATAAGTAGAATGATATCACCTTTATTAGATATTCAAGAGCCTATGAATGGTAAATATACTTTAGAAGTTAGTTCTCCTGGTATTGAACGTAAATTAAAAACTTTACACCATTTTAAATGTTCTGTAGGTTCAACTATAAAAATAAAAGAGTACTCAACTGAAGTATTTAAAGGGGAAGTTTTATCTGTTAGTGAAGAAGGATTGATTATTATTAATGATATTGATTCTAATAGACAAGAAATAAAATTTGATGATGTGTTATCTGCATCTACTTACTACGATTGGAATAAATCATAACTCATGCATTATTTTCTGTATTTAAACAATAACTAGCATTCTTAGTAATGTGACTCTTTATGTG
>CAWVZX010000003.1:0-32535 GCA_963934755.1 uncultured Arcobacteraceae bacterium
GCTTTCTCTATAAAAAAACACTCTATAGAATTGTTTACTGTGTAGCTTTTTCTTCTATACTTTTAGTAAGTTCAAACTCTTTTCGTTCTTCATCGCTTAATGTTTCTAAAAAACCTTTTACACTATAAGGTGGATTTGCTACAAGAAGAGAAAAGCTATCATTTTTTATCATCTCATCTTGTTTTAAAGCATCGTTAAAAATGATATTTATATCATCTTGCCCATACATAAATGAGCTAACTTTTGCTACTTTAGAAAGTCTGTATTCTTTTTCTATGCCGTAGATATTTTTATGTGAATCTTTAGGCATATTTGAAGCAACTTCATTTAAAAAGTGTCCTGCTCCACATGCATAATCTATGCTTTTTGGACTATTCTGCTCTTTGATTACAGTTTCAATAGGTAAAGAATTTATGATAAACTTCACTATTGGCATAGGAGTAAAAAACTGTCCCTCAGATTGTTTAACTCCTTGGTCTAAGAATCCCTCAAACATATCGCCTAAAAACTGATGTTCTTCCTCTGCTCCTGTAAGTTTTATATCTTGAAGCATTTTTACTATTTTTAATAACACTTCAAAATTTTGATGAAATAACTTTTCATTGTGAACTTGTAAAAAAGAAAAATCACTATTAGTAAAAAACTTTTGCTTTTTAAACAACTCTTGAATAGTATCTCTAGTCATATTTGGCTTATTTGAAAACACACTAAAAGCTTTTTCTATCTCTACATTTTCAATATAGGTTATTTCTTCATTTAAAAACTTTTCCATACCATCACGATATAGTTCTTGAAGTCTGTCTTGAAGTGAAAAAGGGTCATCATAAGCGATCCCTTTCCAATAAAATTTTAATTCATTTTTACTATCTCTTCTATTGCTATCTTCATCAACAACTTTACATAAAAATAGATTTACAAGTATATCAAAGGCATTTTCACGACCTGAAATATTGTGTTGTCTTAAAATAGTAGCAAATTCATGATATTTACCTTGTATATCTTTTGAGCTAACTGCTTTTAAATCTTTTAAAGAGTATTTATCTTTACCTATCTTATAAGCTTGTGTATCTTCAAAAAGCCCAATAGTGGCATAATCTTTTTTATAAGTATCACACCAGACTTGATAAATATCATCAACAGTTGAAGCTTCTTTATAGCTTTTTAATTCCGTATTGTTTTTAAGCAATGTATCATTATCAAAAACATTGATAAGATAATAATTAGCTTGTACATGGTTATCTATAAAATCACTCGCATATAATGCGATAAATTTTGTAGTTCTTGTTTGTTGTACATAAGAAAAAAGTTGAGTTGGTTTTACTTGTGTAGTTTTCCAGGCTTTTGTAAATTCTGCTCCTGCTGTTTTACACTCTATGATTAAAAGTGCTTTATTATCATTGTCTTTTATAAGTATATCAGCACGTCCTCCACTTGCCCCGTGTCCAACTTGCCACTTTGGTTCTAGTTCTATATGCTTTGGATTATAACCTTGAGATAAAAGCCTATCTATGCACTCAAATACTACAAAGTTTTCTGCCTGTTTAAAATTACAAGTTTGTCTTTCATTTATAGTAAAACCATCTGATTCAGGATATATCAATATCTCATTTTCTAAATCAACTTTTAACTGTGTATTAAATTGATTATACTCTTTGATATAAATATTGTTAGTTTTTTGGAAGTCTAATGATTCTAATACTTTTCTAAAATTATCTTTTTTTATCATTTATACCACTTTTATTTTTATAGTACGGTACTGCTGTACTTAGATTAAATGTCATTATTAACTTCTAATGCCAATTCACTTGCCATTGTAGCTTCTATGTCTTTGAACCAAGTTGTGCCTTTAATTGCCTTAACACTAGGAAGATATTTGACTTTTACTACTCCACTTTGTTGTCTAAGATTTTGAGAATCTAAAATCTTTCGTGTTCCTATTATCATTACAGGCTGGACTAGTAAATCATATTTTTCTGCAATAATTCGCGCACCTGCTTTAAATTTTAAAAGTTTTTTCCCATCAGACCTCGTTCCTTCTGGAAAAACTCCAATAGGTCTGCCATTATTTAATCTATCTTTACAATCTTTTAAAAGTTTCACTAAACTCTTTTTACTTTCTCTTTCTACTAAAATCATTTCAGGGGCTTTTGCTATGTGCCCAAACCAAGGAATATTTGCAATCTCAACTTTTGAAATCCACGCTAAATCTTTTGAATGTAAATATTCAAATAGAATAATATCTAACACAGATTGATGATTCATCACCTGCATTTGAGCATTTGGGTCTTCTTTGCCTTCAATTTGTAATTCGATCCCTAAGACCTTTATTTGCATTCCTGCCCATTTTTTTCTAAAGTATTTACTTTTACTTTTAAATAAATACATTAATATTATTAAAACTGTAATACTTATAGCCATTTCTAGTATAATATATATTGCTCTTAATTTTTCAAATATCATCTTTTTTTATCCACCCTATACTTTCATTGTCAAATATTACTTTAACAAAATCATTTTTTTTATTTAGTATTTCTATAATATGTTTTGACTTAAGCGTTTTAAATATTGTAGAGTTATTTGTTGGTAAAATATATACTTTAATATCTTTTTGCAGTAAAATCTTTTTATTTGGCATGAATAGATATGTAAGAATGAGTGTAAATATTATAATAAAGATCAAATAAATATTATTTCTTCGATAAATATATAATAAAATACTAACTAAAAGAAATGCACCACTAAAAACCTCTTGATATATCAACATACTACTATTATAGGGGTTTAATTCTGTTTGTGTACTGATTAACTCTTCATCTAGCATAATGGGTATAGTAATCAGTACAAAGTCTTTTGCATTTGTATTATAGTAATTAAATTTTATTTCTTTACTATGACTTGGAATCATGACATAATAATATAAGTTTTGAGTAGGAGAAAGTGCTGTTAAACTATTTATTCCTTGATCATCCCCATATGCATTTAATCTGAAATCTTCAAGATTACTATTTTTTGCTTTAATATTTATCGTTGTATGTAAAATATTATTTGTATATTGTTTTGTTTTTGCAGTAAATACTTCTAAATCTTTTGCAATTATATTAGAAAATATTTTTTGATTTACTGCAATCTTTTCATATTTAATGTCAGGTGAAATAATAGATATAAAATCTATTATTTCTTCATCTTTAGAGAATGATAAGGTTATTTGTGGTAAATTAAATGCTTTTTTAAAGACTTTGTAAGTTATTGTTGTAGTATATTCACTCGATTTATTCTTTATCCAGACTATTTCATTTGTTAATCTATGTATGTTGCTTTCTTCTGTAAAAGTTGTTATAATTTTATCATAAGAATTTATATCTTTTAATATCAAAGCTTTTAGTTCAACTTCAAAGTTTTGACCTGTAAAAACTCTTTGTGGATATGAGCTATATTCTAAATATAGCTCTCTTGATTCTATCTCTTCATCTGCAAAAAGAGATGCACTTATTGCAAAAGAAAGTAAAAGTATGTTAAAGAGATATTTCATGATAGCCTACTCTTGTGATTTATTTTACAAAACCTTGGAGCATTTTCACTCCATCATCACAGCCCAAAAGTAATTCCATGGCTCGTTCTGGATGAGGCATAAGCCCAAAGACATTTTTTTCTTTATTACAAACACCTGCAATTTGCTCGACACTTCCATTTAAAATTTGCTTTTCACCTCGCTCATTGCAGTATTGCAGTAAAATTTGCCCATTGTCTTCTAATTCTTTTAATCCTTCTTGATCAATAAAATAATTCCCGTCATGGTGTGCAACTGGAATATTTACGATATCACCTACATTTAATTTTTGTAAAAAAGAATTATCATTATTTACAACTTTCAAGTGATGATGTTTGGATATAAAGTGCAAATTATCATTTCTTTTTAATGCACCAGGCAATAATCCTGTTTCTGTAAGTATTTGGAAACCATTACAAATTCCCAAAACTTTTCCACCATTTGCAGCATATGATTTAACAGATTTCATTATAGGAGCAAATTTAGCTAAGGCACCACTTCTTAAATAATCTCCATAAGAAAATCCACCTGGAACTACTACTAAATCTGTATGTTCGGGTAATGAAGATTCCTCATGCCAGATTATTTCAACTTCTGCACCCAGCTTTTCGAATGCATATCTTGTGTCATACTCACAGTTAGTTCCTGGAAATTGTAATACTACTACTTTCACAATACTATTCTTCTATAACAATATCGTAATCTTCGATTACAGTATTTGCTAAAAGTTGTTCACACATTTTTCTAGCTTCTTCTTTAGCACTTACTTCATCGTTACAATTTAATTCTATAATAATTTGCTTTCCAATTCTTACATCTTGGACGATTTTTTTGAATCCAACTGTATCAAGTGTGTGATGAGTTGCTTTACCTGCAGAATCTAAAACACCTTTTTTAAGTCCTATGTTGATTATTGCTTTCATTATTTACCTTCTATTTTCATGCTATTTATACAATCTATTATAAATAGTTTGATATCCATTTAAAATTATATTCTTAATAGAATCTGGAACTTCTACTTCTAATTTTTGTCCAGCTTCTAAAGCTTTTGCTTTTTCTTTCCAATCATTATTTTTAGCAAAATCACGAAGAATTTGTTTATCCATTGAAATAAAATTTGCTTTTTCAAAATCTTCTTTTGCTATGAATCGTGAACTTTCAGGTGTTAGCACCTCATCTCCTAGAATCCAATCACCATTCGCACTAATAAATATTTCAAACTTTGTATCAATAACAATAATACCATTGGATTCTGCATATTGAGTAAATTGTTTAAATAAATTTTCTAAATTAGAAATAATATCAGAAAATATTTCTCTTACTGTTGCTGAATTTAATGGCTCGTCTTTAATTCCCTTAGTTGTAGGTGTAAAAATTGGTGTATCAAATTTATGCCATTGTTCCAAATCATTTGGCAAGTTTAATCCATAAGGGTCTTTTCCATTTCGACAAGCATCAAATAAAGATCCCGTTAAATAATTTCTAAAGATAAATTCGAATTGAACTGTGTCCCCATCAATCTCTGATTCTAATGGCCTACATAATTCCATGATTTGACATCTAGGAGCTATACTTAAAGAGCTATCTAATTTTTCAGATAATATTGCAGTTTTGATTCCCATCTCTTTTGCAAAAGTTACACCTGCATCAGAAATAGCAGTTTGAATAATACCTTTTTTCTCGATCTGAAGATTTAATGGAATATCAAATACCGAACATCTATCGCTTCTTACTAAAAGTACCTTGGCATCAGCACCAGGGCAAGTGTAAAGATCTGCATTTTTACCAATATAAAATAAATTGTATCCTAAATCTTCTAATTGAGAAATACCTTTTTTACTTGTAGTTTTTTTTGACTTTGGCCAAAGACCAAGTGCAGTGATATCCGCTATATTCATATACTTTCCTTTTTATTTGTTCATTATGATTAATGATTTTAAAATATCGATACCATTTTTTAATTGGTTATCTAACATAATCATTTCTTCAGTTATGATAGTTTTGTCTTTTACTGTCTCTTTTTGCTTTTCAACTTTTTTTATTTCTTTATCTGTAACTTTATCAAGTTCAATTTCAAGATGTTTTCTCATATTTGATTCTTTTAGTGCATAAGTTGATTCTTCTTGTCTTAATACTTTTCCTGGATATACTTTAATATCTGGTGTTATCCCTGTTGCTTGAATAGTTCGTCCGCTTGGTAAATAATACTTTGCTATAGTTAATTTTATAGCCTCACTACCTTCTTCATTTATAGGTATGATTCTTTGTACAGAACCTTTCCCAAATGTTTCTTCTCCGATTATTATAGCTCGTTTTAAGTCTTGTAATCCACCAGATACGATTTCACTCGCACTTGCACTTCCACCATTTACTAACACAACCATTGGTACTTTTGTAATAGTTGTAGCAGTAGTTGCGAGAAACTCTTGGTTTTCTCGTTTGTCTTTTCCCTTTTGAGAAACAATAACACCTTTGTCTACAAAAAGATCTACTGTGTCAATTGCTTGTCTTAGTTGCCCACCTGGATTATTTCTAAGATCTAAGACAATTGCTTTTGTTGTTTTTTTGTATTTTGTAATATATTTTTCAAGCTCATTCGCTACTTTCGTATCCATAAATGACGAAATGCGTAAATATAATATATTATCATTTATTTTTTTTGCATATACTGATTGAATTTTAATAATATCTCTTATAATTTCAATTTTGATTGGTTTTGGCTCTGATTTTCTTACAATTATAAGATTTATTGGGGTCCCAACTTTACCTCTCATGATACTAATTGCATCTGGTAGACTCATATTAATAGATGACTGATCATTTATCTTAATGATTATATCTCCAGATTCAATACCAGCTTTAAAAGCAGGGGTATCATCAATAGGAGCAATGATAGTTAGTGCACCTTCTCTTTGTCCAATCTCAATACCTAAACCACCAAATTCACCTTTAGTTTCTACTTGCATCGCTTTATATGATTCTTTATTTAGTATTGAAGAATGTGCATCAAGCTCGTGTAAAAGACCTGTTATAGCCTTATCTACAATTTTATCTAACTTTACATCATCAACATAAAGTTGTTCAACAGCAGCAATTACTTTTTGTAATTTAGTATATGACTCTAACCTTGTAGGTTCAGGTTCTTCGACTTTTTTTTCTTTTGCATTTTCTGCAAAAAGTACTGTTGATAATAATAATATTGAAAATACTAAAATTTTTTTCATGCAATTCTTCCTTGTACTTTTTTATAAGATTATATCTAATAAAAGATATAATATGACTTTAACATTGCTAGTAGGTAACATTAAATAGAATCCAAATTAAAGATTAAAAATGAAATTTAAATTAAATGCAACAAGTGGAAAAGCACGAGCAGCCACATTAACTATGCAACATGGAGAAGTAGAAACTCCTGTATTTATGCCAGTAGGAACTCAAGCAAGTGTAAAGGCACTTGACCATCATGATATGCTTAACCTAGGAGCACAAATTATTTTAGGAAATACCTATCATTTGTATTTAAGGCCAGGGAGCTCAACAATTAATAAATTTGGTGGACTTCATGGTTTTTCAAAGTTTCCTAATAATTTCTTGACAGATTCAGGTGGCTTCCAAGCATTTAGTTTAGGCAAACTTGATAAAAAAAATACCAAACAAGACAAAAATGGGATTATGTTTAAATCACATATTGATGGAAGTAAACATTATTTTACTCCGCGCAGTGTGCTTGACACACAATATGAACTTGGAAGCGATATCATGATGATATTAGATGATTTGGTAGCATTACCAAATACTCAAGAGCGAATTAAATTATCAATACAGAGAACAAGTGATTGGGCTAAAGAAGCAATAGAATACCATGTATCACAAAAAGAAAAAGGTATCGGTATAAATCAAAATATATTTGCTATTATTCAAGGTGGAACAGATAGGGAGTTTAGACAAATGTCTGCAGAACAACTTTGCGCACTAAAGGACTTTGATGGTTTTGCAATTGGGGGGCTAAGCGTGGGGGAGTTAAACAATGAAATGTATGACACTGTAGAATGGACTACTCAGTTTATGCCAGAAGATAAACCTAGATATCTTATGGGTGTTGGTACGCCAGAAGATTTAATTGAAAATATAGATAGAGGTATCGATATGTTTGATTGTGTAATGCCAACAAGAAATGCCAGAAATGGTACTTTATTTACAACCTTCGGTAGAGTAAATATAAGAGGTGCGAAATTTAAAGAAGATCCTAAACCTATCGATTTAGTTTGTAGCTGCTATACTTGTGCAAACTACTCGAGAGCTTATTTAAATCATCTCTATAGAAGTGGCGAAATGTCATATTTTAGACTTGCCTCAATACATAACTTACATTACTATTTAAACTTAATGAGAGAATCTAGAGAAGCTATATTAAACGATAATTGGGTACAATTTAAAAAAGATTTTTACAAAAAGAGAGAAAATAATGACAATAGATAATACAACAATTGATAAATTAGCAAGACTATCATCCTTAACAATACCAGAAAGCAGGAAAGAAAGCTTAGCAAACGAACTAGCGGATATCGTAACATTTGTAGAAAATTTAAATGACATAGATGTAAGTCATGTAGAAGCTACATTTACAACTATTGAAGGCGGTCAACCATTAAGAGAAGATAATGCAGTTAAAGAAGATGGGTTATCCAATAGAATTATGAAAAATGCTCCTAAAAGTGCTAATAATCACTTTATTGTTCCTACAATAATTGAGTAGAAAGTAAAGAATGATGATTAAAATTTATGGTATTAAAACTTGCTCGACAGTGCGAAAAGCTATCAATTTTTGTAAAGATAATACTTTAGAATATACTTTTACAGATTTTAGAACTAGCCCCCTAGAAGAAGAAAAAGTTAAATATTTTGCATCGAAAGTTGATATAAATTTACTTTTTAACAACAGGGGTACAAAATATAAAGATCTAAATTTAAAAGATCTAAATTTAGATGAAAATGGAAAAATTGATTGGTTATGTAAAGAAAATATGCTTTTAAAAAGGCCTATTATAGAGTACACTAATAAAGAAGATAAAGTCTTGATATCATTTAATCAAGACTTATATCAGAAAGAACTGCTAGGAAACTAGAACTTATTATCTATTTTACATTACCATTTTTGCCTTTATCCCAAGAACTTTAAGACCAGTTCTTATAGACAAAGCAACCATACTTAAAACTTTTAAATATTGGTTCTGCTCTTCTAAGCCTACAATTCTATATTCGTTATAAAACTTATGTACAGATGCACTTAAACTATGTAAATAATCAGTAATTTTCTGCATATCCCTTTTATCAAAAGCTTCATTTAAAACTGTACCTAAAAGTAAAGCTTCATACACTAAATCTTTGGCATCTTGATTTATATCTTCGATTGATGATTCTTTTACATCATCTACACTTAGTTCCGCTTTTTTAAATAACTGATTTATTCTAGCATGTGCGTAGTTGATATAAAATACAGGATTGCTAGAATCATTATTTTTCAATAAATCAATATCAAACTCTAAGTGAGTATCACTTTTTTTAGTTAAAAAAACAAATCTTAAACTATCAGAACCAATCTCTTCAACTATATCACTCATAAGAATAACCGTTCCAGCTCTTTTACTCATTTTATATGGTTTACCGCCTTGTAGTAATGCCACCATTTGAGATAAAAGTATTTCTAATTTTGATGAATCATTTCCAAGAAATTCTATAGCTGATTTAACTCTTTTTATATATCCATGATGATCCGCCCCCCAGATATTTATGTACTTATCAAAGTTTCTTTCATACTTATTTTTATGGTAGATAATATCACCAGCAAGGTAAGTAGGAACTCCATTTTCTCTTACAACAACCCTATCTGAATCATCCCCATGCTCTGTAGAACGTATGAAATCTTTGCCATCTTTATTATAGATACTTCCATTTGATTCTAAGAGAGATTTGGTTTTATTCCATGCAGCATAAAGTGATTTTTCACTCACATACTGATCAAAAGAAATACCTAAATCTAGCATATCTTTTTTAATCATTTCAAGAACTTCATTTTTAGCAAATATTGCTAACTCTTCCTCTTTTGAAGAATCATTAAAAACATCAATTCCATAAATATCAACACATTTTTTTGCAATGTCAACAAGGTAATCACCACGATAAAATTGTTCAGGATATTCAACTTCTTCTTTTAGTATATATTCTCTAGCAGCTAAATTTAATGATGTGGCTAATAATTGCATTTGAGAACCTGCATCATTTACATAATATTCACTTTTCACATCATAGCCTAAATAATTACCAACTTTACATAAAGTATCACCAAATACAGCCCCTCGGGCATGCCCTATATGTAAAGGACCTGTAGGATTTGCACTTACAAATTCTAAAAGTATGGATTCGTTTTTCAAATCACCTTTTGCAAAGTCTTCTTGTAAAGATAAGGCCTCATCAATTTTAGATGTTAAAAATTCATTGGATAATTTAAAATTTACAAAACCTTTAACGGCAGTAACATCTTCGAAAATATCATTACTTTGAAATTTATCTGCTAACTCATCAGCAATCATCATTGGATTTTTTCTTAACTCTTTTGCCAATGAAAAAGCAATAGGTGTGGCAAAGTGACCAAATGAGATATCTTTAGGTTTTTCTAAAACTACTTCTCTTTCAAGTACTTCTTCTATATATTTCTTAACTGAATTTTGCATTTAGTTTGACTCTTTTATACTGTTTTTTCAGTTGTTTTTGTATCAGCAACTGTTTCATCTTCTATTTTTTCATCATTTGTGTTCATTGTAGTTGGCTTGTCTTCTTTTAAAGCACTTTTAAAATCCTTGATACCTTTTCCAAGACCTTTTGCTAATTCAGGAATTTTCTTTCCTCCAAATAACAATACTACAACTGCAACAATAATAAATAGTTCAATGCCACTAGGCACACCCATATTAAATCCTTATATAAATATATTTAAAATATTATACTAAATTAACTCTTAACCATTGATATACTATCTCTCTCTATACTTTTCCCAGAGAGACCTTTCACTAAAGCTGGTAAAATAGTGAAGAATTTTTTATAAAAAAGTAAAATTCAATAAAAACTATTCATAATATAGCTAAAATAAGAAAAGGATGTTTTACAATGGATAATAAAAACAATGATTTTAAAATAGGTAAAATAATAGCACAAATAAAAGAACTTGAAGATGAACTTTTAGATGAATTAAAACATAAAGAAGAAGAATTTTTTTATAAAATCAAAAATGCTAAAGTAAGATTCCAGCAAGAAGTTATAAAAGAGGGTCGTGCAGGATTAACTGGCTCTATAAAATATCTTTCATCGTTTCCTATACTTGCAATTTTAACGATACCTTTTATATGGATTATGATTATACCAACATTATTTATTGATATGTCTGTTACTCTATATCAAACTATATGTTTTCCTATTTATAAAATACCAACAGTGAAAAGAAAAGATTATATTATATTGGATAGAAAAAATTTATTTTACCTTGATAAGGTAGAAAAGATAAATTGTTTCTATTGTGAATATTTTAATGGTGTACTTGCATATGTAAGAGAAGTTGGAGCAAGAACTGAGCAGTTTTGGTGTCCAATAAAACACTCAATACCACCAAAAGATAAACACTCAAGATACGATAACTTTTTTGATTATGGTGATTATACTACATATAAAAAAGAGTTACAAAAAAGAAGAGAAAACTTTGAGGATCTTCAATGAAATTACTACAAATAATTGAGTCTTTCTTCTACTTTTTAAAGACTCTTTTAAAGATATGATTTACATTCTTTGTATAGTAATCAAAGTTAAAACACTCTCTAATTTGTGTCTGGCTTAAAGATTTAGCTAAATCTTTATCATTTAACAAGTATTGCAAGTATAGAGATTCCCCTTTTTCATTTGTTGTTGACTCACCTTCTTGAATCTTTTCCCAAACTTTCATAGCATTTCTTTGAACTATTTTATATGCTTCTTCTCTACTGACCCCAGCTTTTGGAAGTTCTAAAAGTACTCTTTGAGAGAATACTAATCCACCAGTTAAGTTTAGATTTTTCATCATATTTTTTGGCATAACTGTTAAATTTGCAATTACACTATTCATTCTATGAAGCATAAAGTCTGTTGTAATAAATGCATCTGGTAACCAGAATCTTTCATTTGAAGAGTGAGAGATATCTCTTTCATGCCATAAAGCAACATTTTCCATAGCGGGAGCTGCAAATGATCTGATAGTACGAGCTAGTCCAGTGATGTTTTCAGTTAAAATAGGATTCCTTTTATGTGGCATAGCTGAAGATCCTTTTTGTCCTTTTGCAAAATACTCTTCACACTCATAAATTTCTGTTCTTTGTAAATGTCTGACTTGAATCGCAAATTTTTCTATAGTAGAAGCCATTAAAGCTAATGCTGTAGCAAGTCTTGCATATCTGTCTCTATGAACTACCTGGTTTGAACATGGCTCAGGTTTTAATCCAAGCTCTTTCATTGCATATTCTTCAAGTTTTAAGGGCGCATGAGCAAAATTACCCATAGCACCAGAAATTTGACCAACAGAAATGACTTTAAGAGTTTCTTTTAAGTTTTTAAGATGTCTATTCATTTCATCATACCAAACCACTAAAGTTAAACCAAAAGTAATAGGCTCTCCATGAATACCGTGTGATCTTCCTACCATCAGAGTCATTTTATGTTCTTTAGCTCTTTTTTTGATAGATTTCATAAGCATCTTTACATCTTTAATAACTATCCTAAGCGAATCTCTCATTTGAATTGCAACACCTGTATCAACTGCGTCTGAAGAAGTCATACCATAGTGAAACCATCTTGATTCTTTACCAAGTGATTCTGATACACTTGTATTAAAAGCAATTAAATCGTGTTTAGTAACAGCTTCTATTTCTTCAATTCTCTCAACAGAAAAGGTAGCATTTTTTACTATTTTTTTACAATCTTCATCAGGAATAAGACCAAGTTTATTCCATGCTTTTACAGCTGCTTTTTCAACTTCAAGCCATGCTGCATATCTTGCATGTTGCGTCCAATTATCGCTCATCTCTTTTCTAGCATATCTTTCTACCATAAATAATCCCTTGAAGTAATTTTTAGTATTTTATCTAAACTTGTATTAATGGTATCTCTAAAAACTACCAGTGCAAATAGGCTTTTAAATTAAATACAAGAAATTTCATTAATAAGGTTTATAAAATGACAGGTTTATTTTATATTCTGATATAATTCTTAAATATACTTTGAAGTAGACAAATTTTAAATAATAATTCTCTTAATGACTTCAATATTTTAATCTAAAAAATTTATTTGAGCATATTAAGCCATTTATGCCTTTTTATTTTTATAATAGATATAATAATTCATAAAAATAAACAAATAAATCGCCCCTAAGTGCTAGATAATTTTCTCAGTTTGCATATTCGTTGATAAGGTAATCCAATGCTTGATTTAAAAAGGCTCCACTTCCACACGCTGGATCCAAAATCTTCAAGTCAAATAAGCAGTTTTATATATTTCAAGATTGTCTTTTAAAGACTGTTCAAAAATATGTCCTACAATATTTACACTAATTTCACTCTCAAAGTCATAGCACTTAATTTTTGAGCTTCCATATCTAATATAGCATCATCCATAATCAAAGCATCTAGTACGCTATTTGTAGTAAATGATCCGCCATTGTATTTTGGAATATTCAACTTTTCATTCGCTTCGTTGATGGCTTTAAAATTGATTTTAAAATAATCGTAAATATAATTTACCAAAGATATCTGACTTATGTCGTTCTCTTATAGTCTTGATTGCTTTAGGAGATAAAAGCCCTCTATCTTCTACGAATATCATAAGGTTATTAGCGTCTTGTACTTTTAGCTCTACTGTACCTGCAGCTTTATTATCTAAATGTATACATACCTCTTATTTATTATAAATTAGTGTCTTAATTGATAAGTAATATCTCCAGCACCAACACCCACTACAATTCCGTTCTCAATCACACGAATAACACTATCCTTATCTATTACCTCTATCATACCTTTTGATGTGCGTATTTTAGCACATAATATAGTATTATAGTTTTTAAATTCCTTAGCAAAATCAATTTCCTTAATCTCTTCTGCTACACTCCAAACAGGCAAGATAATAAGCTCGTCACATCCTTTAAAACACTCTTTAAATGCAATTAAATTATCTATTGTACGGCTATATTTATGTGGTTGCCAAATAACAATCTTTTTTTCTAATTTTTTATATTTATTGTAAAGATTAACTGATTCTAGTGTAGCTTTTATTTCTGTTGGGTGATGAGCATAATCATCAATCACTATTAATTTTTCACTTTTCTGTATTATATCAAATCTTTTTTTGATTCCTTTATATTTTGATAGATTTTCTTTTATTGTAACTATATCCATAGTTTGTGATGCTGCCAAAATCGCACATGATGCATCAATAGCTATATGAACGCCAAATCCCCATACCACAAATTCTCCGAAATCTTTTAAAATAAATTTAGTGTAAGGTTCATCATCTTTTAAAATAAATTCAATATTATTTATATCTTTGGATGGATAAAGCCTAATTGCATAGCCTTTATAATTTTGCAAAAATTCATCTTCTGCATTTATAACTCTTAATTTTGCAATATCTAAAAATTTTGTATACGCAGCATAAAATCTTTTTTCATCATAATTATAATATTCCATATGTTCTGGTTCTGTATTTATTACAATTGAACAATAAGGATGAGATAAAATAAAACTTTCATCACTTTCATCAGCTTCAAAAGCTAAAATCTTATCTATATATCGAAAATTAGAATTAAACTCTTTACTAATAGCTCCAATAATTGCTGAACTTTGTAATATAGAACTTAGTATCGCAGTTGTTGTACTTTTACCATGTGCCGCACAAACACAATAATTTGTAGTTTTTTGCATAATGACGCTCAAGGCTTCTTTCCGTGATAAAAGAACCAATTCTTGTTTCTTTGATTCTTGTATTTCTAGATTATCATTTTGAACTGCCGCACTATAAATAACTAAATCTTGTCCATCGATTGTACTTGAACACTGAGGAATAGTAACTTTAATTCCCTCTTTTTCTAACTTTTTCGTAATTGGACTAGATTTAACGTCCGATCCACTTACTTTATATCCTCTATACTGTAAAAATAGAGCAAGAGCAGATAGGCCTATTCCACCTATGCCTATAAAATGTACCCTCATTAGTTTAGTAAGTGATTTAATTCATCAAATTCATTTTGAAGTAAATCTATGTTTTTATTTAAATATTCTTTTTTGTCAAATTTAAAATCTATTATAAAATATCCATATTTATCTTCTGTGTAATTTTGCTCAGAAGATACAAATTTATCATAAAAAGTATCCATTTCACTTTCTTTAGCACAGGCGATTAGATGTACATTTAAAGCTTCAACTAAAAGTTCATCCTCACATATCTTAGTTAGTATAAAAAAAAGTTCTTTTGCGCCTTTAAAATTACTTACACTCCATTTTTCAACTGCATGTTCATAAAAACTTCTAATAAAAAAAATATCATCATTATCTAAACTTAGTTTTTTTTCATCTTTTAATCTATCTTCAATAGTATCAAATGAAACTTTTAATATCTCTTGGTATACATTATGGACTCGTTCTTCATCTATATCTAGAACAAGTAAAGAATCAAGTAGTTCATAAAGTCCTGATATACTTTTTGATTCCATTACTTCTTTTTCACGGACATCCAAATAGTCTAAAAATTCCAGGTTTGTTCTTGCTTCGTGTAATTCTTTTGCTTCCATATTTTATGAGTCCTTTTTCATGCTTTATATCCAGTTATAAATCTTTTTAATCTAATTAAAACTTCTTTTGTTTTTTCATTGTTTTCCACTAATGCAATTCTTATATAATTTTTACCTATTCCATTTCTACCTAAGAAGCTACCTGGTAAAACTTTTATATTTTCTTTTTTGTATAATTCCTGTGTGAATCTTAATTCGTCATCAACTTCCAACCAAATATAAAATGTAGCATTAGGAATATCTGTACCTATGATTTCTTGAGCTAATAAGAAATTTTTTTTATATATTTTTCTAAAATTTTGAACATGTTTTTCATTATTCCACGCTACTGCTGCTGTTTTTTGCAAAGGTAGAGGTAAAGCACATCCTACGTAAGTTCGATAAGTCATATATTTTTTTAAAATATGTTTATCACCAGCAATAAAACCACTTCGTAGTCCTGGAGCACTACTTCTTTTAGAAATAGAGTTAAGCACTAAACAGTTTTTGAAATTATCATTTCCAGCTTCCATACAAGCTTCAAGTAAAGAAATAGGTTTATTGTCTTCATCAAAATACAATTCACTGTAACACTCATCATTTATAAGTATAAAATCATATTCTAAAGAATACTCTACCCATTCCACTAATTCTTTTTTAGTTATAGAAGCGCTCGTAGGATTATTTGGATAATTTAATATTACTAAATCTGCTTCTTGCATCTCTTCTTTTGTTAATCTTACTAGAAAATTGTTTTCTTTAGTCATAGGCATATGAATAGTTTTAGCATGACTAGCTATTGCGGCACCTTCGTAAATTTGATAAAAAGGATTGGGATAAGCTATCGTTGCATTTTTTTTACCAAAAAGTAAAAACTGAGGGAAATTAAATAAAACTTCTCTTGTTCCAAATGTTGGGATAATCTCTTCAGGTGAAATATTTACATTAAATCTTTTCGAAATAAAGTTCAGCATAGCTTCTTTTAAAAAATCTTCCCCTGAACTTTTAGGATATTTATTTAGTAATGATGTAGAATTCTTTAATTCATCTTGAATAAAATCTGGAGTATCAAATTGTGGTTCACCGATGGTAAGGCTACTTAATTTATATTGCACATTTGGAGTGATATCTTTTAATAAATCGTTAAGTCGTTCAAATGGGTATTTTTCAAAATTATACAAGGCAATTCCTTTATGTTGTATGTCGCGATTATACCAAATGATAGTTTAAATTTTGTGTATATATCCAGTTTTAGCTTCTACGGCAATTTTTGTAGAATTATTTCTTTCATCAAATAATTGAATTTGACATTGTTTGCTTATCTCTTTTATATTCTTTCCTAGTTCTGAATATATTTTACCATCATATCCGAAACTTATTTGCCCTATAGTAGCAGTAGTATTACAACTTATATTGATTCTTTCAATTCCATATTCTTTTGTTAGCAATATATGCCTACTCTTATCATTGAGAGTATCTTCACGACAAGCATTAGAATAAAGATATTTGTTATTTAATGGGTCTTGCAATGTATCAGTTTTTTTATAATGTGCTGTATCCCCATATGTGTCAGAATACACAAGATAATACAAGCCACCAATAGATTTATCGCAATTTAAAAACTTCAAAGTCCATCTCTTTTTTTGCCACTCTTTGTTATTTATATCAAATTTATTATCTATATGAGCTGTATATCTTGCATAATTAAGATATAAAATAATTTTATCTGTAGCTAAATTTAATTTTGAAATTTGTTTTTTAGGAATAATCATTACAGATATAATTGCCAATATAACTATTGCGAATATTATTTCTAAGAGTGAAAAAGATTTTTTAACTCTTTTAATTTTTTTTTTCTCTTAGTTTATCTTTTTTACTTTTTCTTTTACTCTTAATAGGCATCTGGCCTTTTTCTTTTTCAATAAGCTCTCCAAGTAATTCAAAGCCTTCTACTTCTTCTTTTTCTAAAGATATTTCAACTCTTTTTTCAATTAAATTAAAATGCTCCATATCTTCTAATCCTAGAAAGGAAATAGCAGTTCCTTTTTTACCAGCTCGACCTGTTCTTCCAATTCTATGAACATAGTCAGCACTACTTCTTGGTAAATCAAAGTTGATCACACATGATATATCATCGATATGTAAACCACGACTAGCTATGTCTGTTGCAAATAATATTTTGATCTTATTATTCTTAAATTCATCAAGCGTATAATTTCTATCATCTTGGATTAAATCACCATGAAATGATTCTGCTAAAAAGCCATATTTTCTAAACTTATTTGCTATATTATCACTTGCTCTCTTGCTTGACATAAATACTAAAACTTGATTCCAGTTATTTGTACGAATAAGATCTTGCAAAAGAGCACTTCTGCTTTCTTTATTGACTCTTATTGCTCTTTGCTTTATATCAAGTACTATTGGTGTTTCATCTAGAATTTCTATTTTTGTAGTGGTTTTAGTTATCTCTGAAGCAATAGTTAGCATTTTTTTAGGATATGTAGCTGAAAATAATAGGTTTTGTCTTTGTCTTGGAAGCTGCTCTAAAATCAAATCCAATTCTTCAGAAAATCCTAAATCAAGCATCTTATCTGCCTCATCTAAAACAAAATGTTCTAAGAAAGATAAATCAATTTGTTTCCTTGTAATAATATCAAGTAATCGTCCAGAAGTAGCAACAATAATATCACAACCTTTTTGTATATCTATAAGTTGATTACCAATACTATCTCCACCAATTACCGTTACTACTTTTGGTTTAGTACTCATAGCTTCACTAAAAATATGAATACTCTTTGATACCTGAATCGTTAATTCTCGAGTTGGAGTAAGAATTAAAATTTTAATTTTTACTTTCTTTACTTTTACTTTTTCTTGCCACAAAGTAAGTAATGGTAAAACAAAACTTGCAGTTTTTCCACTACCAGTTTGTGCCCTAGCCATTATGTCTTTACCTTGCAAAACTAAAGGTATCACTTTTTTTTGAATTGCTGTTGCTATTTTATAATTATTTATATCTAAATCTTGTAATATCTCATCTGATAAATTTAATGTATCAAAACTCATTTATAATTCCTCTAACTTTAGTTCATATTCTTTTTCAATCTTATCTAGTTTATTGTGCTTTACCTCTAGGAGTTCAAAGCTATCTTCTATCTCTTTTTCATACTTAGTCACATCTCTTGATAACTCAATAACCTTGCTATTATTACCTTCATTTGATGCTGTCATTAAAAACCCTTGTAAAGATTCTACTAAATCTTCATTTTTCATAATAATATTTTCTAATTTATCAATCTCTTTTTTTAAAGGAGAAGTTATTCTACTTCTTTCTTGAACCAAAATACTTCGTAATTTTTTATTCTCTTTTTTGTTAATTTTGTGATATTCTTCATTTTTTATGCTAGTACTTTGATCTGTGTCAGACTCTTCATCCCAGCCAATCTTATCTAGAAATTGATTGTAATTACCATCAAAATATTCTGCGCCCTCTTTGCCAAAGACAATCAGCCTATGACATACTAGGCGTAATAACTCTTCGCTATGAGTTACAATTACAGCAGACCCATCAAAATTTTGAATAGCTGTGGTTAGGGCATCTATAGAATTCATATCAAGATGATTGGTTGGTTCATCAAGAAATAATACATTTACTTCTCTTGCAATTATTTGACCAAGCATAACTCTACTTTTTTCTCCACCAGAAAGCAAGGATATGCGCTTTTTAGCATTATCTCCTGTAAACATCATAGATCCACATATATTTCTAACTGTTGATTCTGTTAACTTAGAATTTCCCAAATATATTTCATCCATCACATTATTTTTTGGATTTAAATGTGAAATATTTGTTTGTCCAAAGTGTCCAAAAGCTACAGTACTATGATAATCAACTTTACCAGATAATTGTTGTAATTCACCAGCAATTATATTTAATAAAGTTGATTTACCTTTACCGTTTTTCCCAATTATCCCTAATACTTGACCTTTTTGAAGACTAAATGAAATATCTTTAAATAAAATATTCTCAGTACTATATCCAAATGTCAAGTTCTTTATATCAAGTAAAACTTTAGCAGGAGTATCTTTAAAATTAAACTTAAACTTAAGAGTAGATTCAAAGCCTAAAGTATCCATTTTATCGATTTTATCTAGAAGTTTTACTTTCGATTGTGCTTGTGCTGCTGTTGATGCTCTAGCTTTATTTTTAGCAATAAACTCTTCTAGCTCTTTGACTTTTTTATCTTGTGCTGTTTTTTGTCTATCATATAGCTCATCATCACTTTTTACTAGCTCATAAAACTTATGAGTTCCCCCTTGATTCATGCTTAGTGATTTTCTATTAATCCCCATAGTATGTGTAGATACTACATCCATAAAATCTCTATCATGTGTTATTAATATAACTTCACCATCAAATGATATTAAAAATAATTTTAACCATCTTAAAGATAGAATATCAAGATAATTTGTAGGTTCATCCAATAATAATAAGTTGGGTTCTGTTATAAGTAGTTTTGCAAGATTAATTCTTATTTGATAACCTCCAGAAAAAGACAATGGACTCTTCTCTAAATCTTTTTCTCCGAAACCAAGGCCAAATAATATCTTCTCAACTTTATATATACTAAATTTATCATCCTCTGCCAAAGACAAAGAAACTTCATCTAACAATGATTTTTCATGAAATTCTAAATGTTGTTTTAAAGCCCCTATTTTATAGTTTTTGGGAATACTAATTTCTCCATCATCATAAAATTCTTCATTTAATATTAATTTAAATAAAGTTGATTTTCCACTTCCATTTCTTCCAACTAGACCGATTCTTTGTCCACTATTCATTCTCAAGTTTATATTTGAAAAAAGCTCTTGCGTCCCATAACTTTTTGCTATATTTGTAAGTTGTATCATTTTTCTCTTTTTTATTTATTGTGTATTATTTTAATTTAAAATTTTTTATATTAATTAAATAAAATGTTTTGATAATTTTATACTTATATTTTATATTAATAACTGTATCTGTAATACCAATTTTGTCTTCACTAAGTATTATATTTTCATCTTTACCAATTTTGTAAAATTTCAGTCTAATCGCAAGTTCACTATTGCTTGTTGATAAGCCATCTATATTCATCTCTTTTAGTTTTACTGCTAATTCCTTTACAATATAATGATCTTTTATAATATGACTCGAAGGGTCTTTTATATATAAATATAATTCTTTATTAAAGATAAATAATAAAAAGCTAAATATTAAAACTCCCAGCGTTATTCTTAATATTGCATAGTGCATAGCTCTGAATTCTTTTAACCTTACTCTTAAACTATGTATAAATAATCGTACCATCAAGGGTATCGCTATAACTATAAATGGAGCAAAATCGTCTATATCAATCTTTTGCCGTAAAGAAAAAACCAAAGATAGGCCTAGTGCTGTCATAGAAATATACCAATATAAATCTTTATCCCACTTAACTCCGATTCGAGATAAAGAGTAAAAAAAGTATAAGAATAGTACGGGAGAAAAAATGATTGCGTATATAGCAAATGTATCTAAGAAATAACTCTTTGGAGTCCCGTTAAAGCTAAAACCATACAAGCTCATAGATAGGCCAAATAATGTTAATGAGACAACTAATAAGGTATTGTCTTTTTTATTTAATGAATAAAAAAATAATGCTAAAAATAATATTGCAAATGAGTTGTCAATAAATAAAAATAATGCTAACAATAAATAATGTTCTTTCTCTCTTAACTTATATAAGTAAAGATATAGCAATGTTCCAAACACTACTATAATAGATTCATTTACCAACAAAGCTACACTATTTATTCCCGGTAGTAGCATAAAAATAACTATACTTATTAACCTATCTCTTTGCAATCTAAAATAATCATCTGTTAAAAGATAAAGTAATATAACACTGCTAATATAAAACAAAACAAAAGGAATTCTTAAAGCATAATCATTTTGGCCAAAAAGTATAGTTGAAAAGTTTGTAAGTAAAGTTAAAATATTTATATTTTCAGAAAAGTATAAATTGGCTTCTTTTGCTGATATACTATAATTATCAATTAATAATATGAGTAAAATGGCATGGGATATAAGTATCCCCACAAACCAAACATTGTATTTACTTAATCTCATATATATCCTAAATCTTTAAGAAGTTATCCAACATCTCATGTCCATATTCGCTCATTATAGATTCAGGATGGAACTGAATTCCATAAACATTTTTATTTTTTATTCGTAATGACATTATCTCATTATCATCTAAGCTTTTTGATGTGACAATAATATTATCAGGGAGATTATTTTTATTCACAGTAAGTGAATGATATCTTGTTTGTGTCATTACCCTAGGAAGATTCTTAAAAATAAGATCATCGCTCAAAACTTCTATTTTCGAAGTCTTACCATGCATCATAATTGGAGCTCGTACAACTTCTCCTCCAAATACTTGTGCAATACTTTGATGACCTAAACATATTCCTAAAATAGGAGTAGTATCAGCAAAATATTTTATTACTTCTAGGCAGACACCAGCTTCATTTGGAGTTGCAGGGCCAGGAGAAATAATAATCTTTTCAGGATGTAATTCTTTTATTTCATCCACCGTTAACTCATCATTCCTGATAACTTTTAAATCAGCACCTAGCTCCATACAGTATTGAACAATATTATACGTAAAGCTATCATAATTATCTATCATTAAAACCATTTATATTCCTAAGTCATACATTTGAACTACCCCTGATAATTCAAAATTGTTATTTACCACCAGTAAAGAGTTTATTTTATTTTCACTCATTATATCGCTTGCTTCTACAAGTCTAGCGTCTTCGAAAATTTGTTTAGCAGATGTACTCATTATATCTTTTGCTTCTAGTTTGAAAAATTCTTCTTCTAGAGATTCCATTACTCTTCTTATATCTCCATCAGTAATGATACCTTTAATTTTACTGTTTTCAATTACTACAACTAATCCGCATTTTCCTTCTGTTATGGTATGAATAATATCTTTCACATTTGTAGCTTCAGAACACACAGGCAAAAGATTTTTTTTCATTACATCTTTTACTTTTGTCAATAACCTTCTACCCAAACTTCCACCTGGATGGAATTGTGCAAAATCAGTATCTTTAAAATCTCTAATGCGCATCAATGAAGTTGCTATTGCATCTCCCATTACCAAAGTAGCAGTTGTTGAACTCATTGGTGCTAGGTCCAAAGGGCAAGCTTCTTTTTCAATGGCTACATTTAAATGGTAGTTGCTATTTTTGGCTAAAGTTGAATTTGGTTTACCACTCATTGATATAATGATATTTTCTTGTGATTTTAAAAAAGGAATGAGCTTAAGAACTTCATCAGTTTCTCCAGAATTTGAGATAAGCAAAACTATATCATCTTTTTCAATCGTTCCTAGATCTCCATGATATGCTTCTCCTGGATGTAAAAAGAAACTTGGTGTTCCCGTACTTGCAAGTGTAGCTGCAATTTTTGTACCTATGATTCCTGACTTACCCATACCTGATATTATTAACTTACCAGAAGTATTAATCACTGCATGTATAGCAGCACTGAAGTCATCTGTAAGTAAACTGGATAGGTTCGCTATCTCTTTTGCTTCTATTTCAAAAACTTCTTTTGCTATGTCGTTAATATTCATTGCCGCAACCTTAATTCTATTCTATAATAGAGGTATTCTAACATAATATCTCTTATAGGGTGTGAAATTACAAATCTAAAGTTTGTTTTATTCTCCTTAGTTATTAGAGATAAAAAATCCCAGCAATCCTCCTGCTAAAATTAATGCTAAGCTACTAACATCAGCACATCATGAGTTCTCGCTTTGTTCCTTTTCTTTTAGTTGACCACAAGCAGCACTTATATCAAGACCTTTTGACTCTCGAATAGTACATATTAACTTTTTACTCAATAAATACTCTTGAAATTTTAGCATAGTATTTATTGATGGTCTCTCGTATATAGTTCCTTCAAAAGGATTAAAAAATATCAGATTTACTTTTGCATCAATTCCATTGAGAAGCTTAACTAATTTCTCAGCAGATTTAAGATCATCATTTTTGTCTTTTATTACAAGATATTCAAACATGACTTTTTTTCTTGTATCTATAGGAAACTTTTTCACAGCATCTATAATTGATTGTATATTATAGGCTTTATTCATAGGGATAAGTTCAGAACGAAGTCCATCATCAACAGCATGTAATGAGATAGCCAATTGGACTCCCAATTCTAATTTACCAAGTTTTTCTATTTTTGAACTTATTCCACTTGTTGAAATGGTTTGTCTTCTTGTACTTATAGCTAAACCCTCTAAATCAGAGATAATTTTAATCGCTTTAACTAAGTTATTAAAATTATCTAGTGGTTCACCCATGCCCATGTATACAATATTTACTGCTTTGTTTTCTGCTATATTATTATCTTTTTTAAGGTAAGCAATTTGACTTACGATTTCTCCTGCGCTTAAGTTTCTAACAAATCCGCCTTTTGCAGTCAGGCAAAATGTGCATCCCACTTTGCAGCCAACCTGACTAGATACACAAAAAGTATATTTTGCACCTTTAATAATATTACCATCTTCATCTTTTTGTTCTTCTCTCATTAATAATAAAACTGTTTCTGCAGTTTTTCCATCTTCATATTGGAAAAGGTATTTTTTAGTTCCGTCTGAACTTTCTTCCATACTTATTATTTTACAAATATCAATTGGATAATTTACTTTTAAGTCTTCTTTTAAATCTTTTGGTATATTTTTCATATCTTCGTATGAGGTAACATACTTCTTGTATAACCAGTTGTATATCTGTTTTGCTCTAAAATTTGGTTTTATCTTATCTTCTAACTCTTCTAATGAATAATCATAAATTGTTGTTCTCATTTATTGTCTTTCTTTGTTCCACGTGGAACAATCATTTTTTTATTTTCTAAGTATGCAACTAATTTATCCATAGCCTCAGCATGACTTGATATAAAGTCTTGATGTGCGTCTTTATTTGTATAATTTGTTACAATAAAAATTCCTTTTACATCAATTTCAAACTCTTGCGCAATTTTAACTATAGAATAAAATTCCATATTTTCAATACCTATATCATATTGTAAATATTCTTTTCCAAGTTTTTCATTTGTTGTTATATAATTTGATGAATTTACAATAGTGTCACTCTGAAGTTTAGGATCTTCACATTTTAAAACATTATCAATAGGTGTATATGAATTGTTTTCCAAAAATGAAAGTTCAATATTTGAAGCATTTGAACTTTCGATTATATCAAATAATTTATAATTACCATAACTTCCAGCTGTACCTATAAATATTATATAATCTGGTTTATCAAACATACATATTCTTGTTAGATTCATAGAGCTTTCTATTAAGCCTATTCCTATTGTAGTTGCAAATGTAAACGTTTCACTTTTTCCTGCACATATAATCATTTTATATCCTTACTGGTATATTATTATAATCTAGATATCTTTTTAAATCCATAATATCTATTTCTTTAAAATGGAATATGGATGCTGCTAATGCAGCTTCAGCTCCACACAAGAAAGTATCTTTAATGTGTTCCATAGTACCAGCACCTCCAGAAGCAATAACAGGAATATCTACAAGTTTACTTATTTGACCTGTAATATTAGTTTCATATCCAGCTTTTGTTCCATCTGCATCCATTGAGGTAAGTAATATCTCACCTGCTCCTCTATCATAAACTTCTTTAGCCCATTTCAAGGCATCTAAGCCTGTGTCTTCTCTACCACCTTTTACAAAAACATGATAACTTCCATCTGGAACTCTTTTAACATCAATTGCAACTACAATACATTGGCTTCCAAATCTTTTTGTAGCTTGGTTAATGAAACTAGGATTAGATACAGCACTTGAATTGATACTTACTTTATCACATCCAACATTTAGTAAATTATAAATATCTTCAAGTTTTCTAATCCCTCCACCTACAGTTAGAGGTATAAAAACTTCTTTTGCTACTTTTTTAACAACATCAACGATAGTATCTCTACCCTCGTGAGAAGCTCCAATATCCAAAAATGTAATTTCATCAGCACCCTCAATATTATATCGTTTAGCTACTTCTACTGGATCTCCAGCGTCTTGTAGTCCAACAAAATTAACACCTTTTACCACTCTTCCATTATCAACATCCAAGCAAGGTATAATTCTTTTAGCAAAAAAACTCATTGGTATTTCCTATTCTTATATATTACTCATTATATCTGATGCATTATAAACATAAGTTTTTATACTTTTAAATTAAAATTATTTTCTAGTGTACAATTATAACTTATTACTTATCTATTTATAAGTATTCTTTTGATAGTATTCTTAGAATATGACTAATATAAAAGCTAAAAAGAGATTTGGACAAAATTTCCTAAAAGACGATTCAGTATTAATTGAGATCATCCAATCGATGCCCCATAACGATAATCATCTCGTTGAAATTGGGCCTGGCTTAGGTGATTTGACAAAGAAACTTGTCAAGTGCAAGGATGTGACAGCCTACGAGGTAGATAGAGATTTATACTCTATATTGCAAAAAGAGTTTCAGAAAGAATTAAAATCCAATAAATTAGATATCATTTTAGGTGATGTTTTAGACAAATGGAATCAAAATAGTTCGCTTTATGATAGTAAGTATGACATGATTGCCAATTTACCTTATTATATAGCTACTAATATTATATTGAATGCGTATAATGATATAAATTGTGAGCATATCATTGTTATGGTTCAAAAAGAAGTTGCAGATAAATTTACTGCATCAAGTGGAGATAAAGAATATTCTTCATTAGGTGTTATTACACAATTAGTATCCAAGGAGGCCGAAACTATTATTATAGTTCCTCCTGAAAGTTTTACTCCTCCTCCAAAGGTGGATTCTGCTGTTATTTATATCAAGAAAGATATGGACAAATCAGTAAGCAATGGATTTAAAAGATTTCTAAAGGGTTGTTTTATTCAACCAAGAAAAAAACTAATTAATAATCTATCTTTAATCTACAATAAGAAATTATTAATAGATATATTTAGCGAACATAATATACCTGAAACAGCGAGACCTCATGAAGTTGATGCATCTTTGTATAGCCATATTTATACAAAGGTAACAAATAATGGAAGAGAACAAAACACAAGCTGCTAATACACAAACAGAAAGTACAGAAAATAAAGTTGAAGTTGTAGATTCTAATAGAGCTGAAAATACTAATCCAAACCAAAAAGGGAAAACAATTCCTGTAAAAAGAAAACCACCAGTCAGTGGAAATGGCTGGACAAATGATCTTAAAAAGTCATTTGAAACAAATGAAAGAATACAAAAAGAGAGACTAAATCCTCATAATAAACTAAATTTAAAGACTGAAGCAAGTTTCAAAGTTACTCCACTAGGTGGACTAGGTGAAATAGGTGGAAATATGATGGTAATAGAAACCGATACAAGTGCTATTATTATTGATGTAGGTATGAGTTTCCCTGATGAAACTATGCATGGCGTTGATATCCTTATCCCTGATTTTACATATATTAGACAAATAAGAAGTAAAATATCTGCTATTTGTATTACTCACTCCCATGAAGATCATATTGGTGCTATGCCTTATATTTTCAAAGAATTACAAGTTCCAATTTATGGTACAGCTCTGCCTTTAGAGTCAATTGGATGTAAATTTGATGAACACAAGATGAAACAACATAGAAGTTATTTTAGGGCTATCGAAAAAAGAAGGCCAATTAAGATAGGTGATTTTGAAGTAGAATGGATGCATATGACTCACTCTATTATAGATTGCTCAACTTTGGCTATAACATGTGAAGCTGGTACAATAATTCATACAGGAGATTTTAAAATAGACCATACACCTGTAGATGGCTATCCAGCAGATTTACATCGACTTGCATATTATGGAGAAAAAGGAATATTAGCACTTTTAAGTGATAGTACAAATTCTCATGCACCTGGTTTTACAAGAACAGAAAAAACTGTTGGACCAACTTTTGAAAGAATATTTGCTAAAGCAAATGGTAGAATTATTCTATCTACATTCTCTTCAAACCTACATAGACTTTCACAAGCAATGGATATTGCAATAGCTACAGGAAGAAAAATTTGTGTAATTGGTAGAAGTATGGAAAAAAATCTTGATATAGCATTGACTTTAGGGTACTTAAAATTCCCAAAAGAACATTTTATCGATGCACACTCAGTAAATAAATACTTAGATAAAGAAATTCTAATTATTACTACTGGATCACAAGGTGAACCAATGAGTGCATTATTTAGAATGTCTATACATGAACATAGACATGTCAAAATTAAACCAGAAGATACTATTGTATTATCATCAAAAGCAATTCCAGGAAATGAAGCCAGTGTTTCAGAAGTAATTAATCAGATTCAAAAAGCTGGTGCCACTGTTGCATATCAAAACTATCCGGATATACATGTTTCTGGCCATGGATCACAAGAAGAACAAAAACTTATGTTACGACTTTGTAAGCCTAAATTCTTCATACCTATTCATGGTGAATATAATCATGTTTTAAGACATATTCAAACAGGTGTATCCTGTGGAATATTAGAAAGAAATACATATATTTTAAGCGATGGGGAACAAATAGAAATTTCACCTAAATCTCTAAAAAAAGTGAAAACAGTGAAAACTGGAAAAACATATATTGATAATCAAAGAAATAGAAAAATAGGTGAAGATGTAGTAATCGACAGACAAACGATGGCAAAAGAAGGTGTAATAATGATTATTGCACAAATTTCTGAAAATGAAAGAAAAATTGTAGGACCATCTAGAGTAAGTTCTTTTGGTATGGTAGATTCTAAACAAGAAAAATATTTTTCACAAGAAATTGAAGATATATTAAAAAACTTTTTAGAACATATTAATCCAGGTATTCTAAAAAATACTAGATCAGTAGAAGAAGAACTAAGAAAAGTTGTTAGAAAACATTGTATAAGAAAATACAGAAAATATCCAATGATTGTACCAACTATATTTGTTCAATAATACCTTCAGTGGTGTATAAAAGACACCACTTTGGCTTCCTAACTTACAAATGATAAACTATTGTTATTTGAATACGCTTTGAATGTTCCACATGGAACAAAATTAAATAAAAGGAAATAATCATGGGAATTAATGACAATAAAGATGAAGATACGAGCAAAACAAGATTAAATAAATTTATCTCACACAATAGTAGATTCAGTAGAAGAGAAGCTGATGAACTTATTAAAGCTGGTAAAGTGTCCATAGATGGGAAAGTAATAGGTGATTTAGCTACGAAAGTAGCTTATAAAACTATTGTAAAGGTAAATGGACGAACAGTAAAAGTGGATTTTACTAGAGCCTCTACAGTAATAGTATACAATAAACTAAAAGGTGAAATTGTTTCAAAAAATGATCCACAAGGTAGAAAAATTATATATGATACTATAGGTAAAAAATATAGTCACTTCATACCTATAGGCAGACTAGATTATGCTAGTGAGGGGATGCTGTTACTTACAGATGATCCTAAAATTGCAACTTCACTTATGACCTCAGATTTGGAAAGAGTTTATAAAATAAAAATTGAGGGTGAAGTAAGTAAGTCAATGATAAGTGCTATGGATAATGGTATAACATTAGATGACGCTACGGCAGGTGCTTGGGATAATACAAAAACCATAAATATGGAATTTAAAGCATTTTTAGGCTATCAAATTCAAACGAGTACTCCTAAGTTTTCAAAACTAAAAGTAGCAATTTGTGAAGGTAAAAATAGAGAATTAAGAAGATTTTTTGCCCATTTTGGCTCAAAAGTTATGGATTTAAAAAGAGTAAGTTTTGGTGGAATTAACTTGAATAATTTACCATCAGGTAAAGTAAGATTCTTAGAAACAGACGAGTATGAAAACCTAAGAACATTTATGAAGCAACAAGACAAAGAAAATAAAAAGAAGACCAAAGAAGACTTATATCCAGATGAGTACTAATCTAGCAAATATCCTGCGACCTCAAAATCTTGAAGAGTTTATAGGTCAAACTCACATAATATCACAAAATAAAGCATTGCATAAATTAATTCTAAAAAAAGAGATTCCACATCTCTTTTTTTATGGACCGCCGGGTACTGGTAAAACCACATTAGCAAAAATTATAGCTAAAAATAGTGCTTATGATTTTTATTATTTTAATGCTACGAGCCTTAAGATTGAGCAACTTCGAGAAATATTTAGAAGATATGACGGGGCATTGTTAAAACCTCTAATTTTTATAGATGAAGTACACAGATTAACAAAAACACAGCAAGAAGTTCTACTTCCAATCATGGAGAATTATGAAGCTATTATCATAGGAGCTAGCACTGAAAATCCATTCTTTAGCCTTACAAGTGGCATACGATCTAGAAGCTTCATATATGAATTTAAAACCTTATCATACAAAGAACTAAATTTATTATTAAGTAAAGCGATACAAGCGACTAATGTTACTATTGATAAAGAAGCAATTGATTATATTATAGTAAGTAGTAGTGGAGATGGACGGGCCTTATTAAATTTATTTGAATTCTCATCTAAAATAGCAAATAAAATTTCCATTGACATTTTAAAAGAACTCAGGGTAACAAGTATGGGCGATGGAGTAAGTTCTTCCCAAAGTCATTATGACATAACAAGTGCAATGGTAAAATCTCTTCGAGGTAGTGATGTAAATGCAGCCTTGTATTATCTATCAAGATTAATTGATGGTGGAGAGAGTGTTGATTTCATTTCTAGAAGATTAGTAATATTTGCAAGCGAAGATATAGGAAATGCAAATCCACATGCATTAAATTTAGCAAATAGTACAATGCAAAGTTGCAATAAAATAGGCTTCCCCGAATCTAGGATTATACTTAGCCAATGCATAATTTATTTGGCATCATGTCCTAAATCAAATAGTGCCTACAAAGCAATCAATACAGCACTGTCATATGTAGAGAATGAAGAGGTATTAAATATCCCGACTCATTTAAGAGATACTCATATAGATTATAAATATCCACATGATTTTGGTGGATATACAGAACAACAATATTTGGAAAAAAACATTATATTTTATAACAGTAAAAAAATAGGATATGAAAAAACATTAGATGATTGGTTATCTAAAATCAAGATATGATATAATTACAAAATTAGGAGATAAAATGCAACACCTTATAACAACAGAGGACTTTTCAAATGAAGAAATTATAAAAATTTTTGATGATGCAAAATTATTTATTGAATCAGAGTCGAATGACCTTTTAAAAGGTAAACTTATCGTTACTTTATTTTTTGAAAATTCTACACGAACAAGAAGTAGTTTTGAAATTGCAGCCAAAAGGCTTGGTTGCGATGTTGTAAATCTTGAAATACAAACAAGTTCTGCAAAAAAAGGTGAATCAGTAGAAGACACTATTGTAAATTTAAATGCTATGAAACCTGATGTAATTATAATTAGACATGGGGATTGTGGTTTGCCTGCAAGTTTAGTAAGCCATGTAAACTGTCCTATTTTAAATGCAGGTGATGGAAAGAATGCACATCCTACGCAAGCACTTTTAGATTTATATACGATAATGGATCATTACAATTATGATGTAAAAGGGAAGAATATTGCTATTGTTGGTGACATACTAAATTCAAGAGTAGCATCTTCGAACTTAGAATTATTACCAAGATTTGGTTTAATTCCAATACTGGTAGCTCCCAAAGAGTTTAATGTAATATCAAAATATAAAAGTGTAAAAAATATTAAAAAAGTACTTAATGATTTAGATATAATCATGAGTTTAAGAGTCCAGCATGAAAGACATTCTTTCTCGGGAACTGAAAAAGAATTAGTATCAGCAAAAGAAAAATATTCAAAAAAATATTGTATTACAAAAAAACTAATTAAAGGTAGGGATTTATTAATCCTTCACCCAGGTCCAGTAAACAGAAATATAGACATTAGTGATGAAGTATTAAAAGACCCTCGGTCAAAAGTACTAGAACAGGTTACAAATGGAGTTGTAATTAGAATGGCTTGTCTTAAAAAACTTATCTTAAAAGAGTAATAAATTGGATTTACAAAAACTTCTCAACTTTTATGGTGAAAAAAAAGAACCTTTTTTTTTCATCACAAATTATAATAATACAGAATACGAAGTTCTTCCGCTCAATCAATTACCTGCAAATATAAAATTCGATTTCTCAGCAAATAATAAATATAATAAATATAATAATCATAAAACAAAATTAAAAAAGACTCATATCAGTTTCCAAAGTTATTCTAAAAATTTTAAATTACTCAAAAATGAAATCAGTGCTGGTAATACCTATTTAGCTAACTTAACATCAAAAACTGAAATAGAAACAAATTTAACCTTAGATGAGATATACACAATTGCAAATGCAAAATTTAAACTTTATTACAAAGATAAATTTGTTTGTTTTTCGCCTGAAAGATTTTGCGAAATAAAAAACAATAAAATTTATACCTATCCCATGAAGGGTACTATTGATGCACAAATATCAAATGCGAAAGAGGTAATATTAAAAGATAAAAAAGAACTAGCAGAACATACTATGATTGTTGATTTACTTAGAAATGATCTATCAATAGTATCAAAAAAGGTAAAAGTAGAGGATTTTCGTTATAGTGAAAATATCAAAGCTGGAGAAAAAGAACTTATTCAAATTAGTTCTAAAATATCTGGAGAATTAGAAAGTGATTGGGAGAAGCATATAGGCGATATCATTATGCCCTTATTACCAGCTGGAAGCATCACGGGAACTCCAAAGAAGAATACTATAGAAATACTCGAAAAAGTTGAGAACTATGACAGAGGATACTTTACGGGTGTTTTTGGAGTCTATAATGGAAAAGAACTCGATAGTTCCGTTATTATAAGGTATATCGAAAAAAATTTGAACAATAAGCTCATATATAAAAGTGGTGGTGGCATCACTAGTGACAGTAGTGTCAACAAAGAATATCAAGAAATGTGCGACAAAGTATATATTCCATAAAGCAAACCATCCTATAAAGAATAGCTTAAACGAGTAGTTATTTTTTTAGGCATTATTT
>CAWVZX010000004.1:0-29794 GCA_963934755.1 uncultured Arcobacteraceae bacterium
ATAATAAAAAAAGAATAAATTATGGCTAGCGAATTAGATGTAACATCAAATTTTACTGGAGACCATGCTGGGCGTTATATAGCAGCAGCTTTAAAAGGGGCAGTATCATTAGAATTTGTAGATTTGATGGAAAACATCAAATACAAAAGAAACATAACACAGGTAACTGGTGGAAAACATGGTGCTGAAACTGGACACTTAGTAACAGACAGAACATGTGATTGGAAATCGGAAGGGAAATTAGTTTTAACTGATAAAGTACTAGAGCCAAAAAGGCTACAAGTGAACTATGAAATTTGTAAAAAAGACTTGATAAAAGATTGGCAAGCTTTACAGATGAAAAGTGGCCAGTGGAATACTAATATGGGTGCTGATTTTTCAGCTTTCTTATTATCGCATGTAGCAGGTATTATAGCTGAAACTACAGAAGTAAATATGTGGACTGGGGCAGCTGCTACAGGTGGGCAGTTTGAAGGCTTTACTACAGCTGGAACTGGAATTTTTGTAACTGATGCAGTAACTACAGCACCAGCACCTACAGGGGGGGCTTATGCTGCAGCGACTATAATTGACGACTTAGCAGCTTTATTGGCTGCAGTACCAGCTGCAGTTTATGCTAAAGCTAGTGAAGATTTATATATGTATATGGGTGTAAAAGCTTATAGAATTTACATTAATGCAATTTCAGCAGCAGGTTACATTAATGCTTATTCAATGAACAATGATTACCAGCCTTTCTTCGAGGGGGTTAAGATTGCAGTTTGTGCAGGTATGCCAGATGACCAAGCAGTAGTAGCACAAAAATCTAACTTGTTTTTCGGCACTGACCTTTTAAGTGATGAAACGGAAATTCGTGTTTTAGATATGGCTAATATTGATGGTTCGGATAATATTAGAATCGTGGCTAAGTATAGTGCAGGAGTTCAATCTGGCTATGCTAAAGATATTACTTGGCAAAAATAGTAGGAAATTAATACAATAAGGCAGGGGGTAAAACCCCTGCAATATTTAATCAAATAAAAGAAAAAAATTATGGCAGGAACACCATGTGATTTAACTAGGGGTAGGGGGCTTGGGGGCTGCCTTACAACTCAAGGGGGAGTAAAAAATGTTTACTTAGCCGATTTTGCTACAGCTATTACAGCTGATACAGCAAGTGAAATGACGCAATTTGATGGGGTAGCAAATGTTTACAAGTATGCTATGAGGCGTGGAATGGGAAGTTATGTAGAAACAATTAATGCAAGTGCAGATAATGGCACTGTATTTTACACTCCATCTGCTACTTTAAAATTAGCAAAATTAACAGTAAAAGACCAGAACGAATTAAAATTAATAGCACAAAATACGCTTTTAGTATTTGTAGAATTAAACGAACAAAATGCTGCAGGCCATAATGTAATAATGTGTATCGGTACTGATACTGGTGCTAATATTAATGGTGGTACTAATACAGCTGGAGCAAGTATGGGAGATTTTAATGGTTATGAATGGACTTTCGATAGCAATCAATCTTACCCAGCTTGGGTGCTGCAAGATTATGGAACAGACCCATTTGATAATGCTGGCTTTAATGGTGGTGCTGGAGTTACTGTAATTGATTAATTAGAACATTTTATATATTATTTAAGGGGTGGCTTTTGGCTGCCCTTTTTTTTTATAAAATAAATTCAAACTATTTCTATTACTTATTAGGACTATGATAATAATAAAACAAAACCAAGCAGACCCTACGATATTAAAGTGCAGGCCTGTACAGCGAACAAACCAAATTACTACAGATTTAATAAATAGGGAAAAGGCTATATATTTGATTTATTTTAAAAGTGATATGACTGGCAGGGTAGCTTATGCCTACAGCAAAGATATTGCTGATTATGGTAATAAAAGAAGTACTTACCAATATAGTGATATTGCAGTAAACCAAGTGCCTTTTAGCCAGCAAAATGTCTATAATTCTACAGTATGCTTTGAGCCTGCTGGTAGCTGGAGTTATATTATTTATGAAGTAAATTTCCCAAATGGAACATCTATAGATTTTCTAGGCTTTCCTTTTACCTTAATAAGCAGTGGCTTTGCACCTATTAATAATCAAGGATATTATGATAGTATCCCAAACCCTAGCCCTCCTTTAAGTAATAGGGGTGTTCTAGGCTTAGCAGTAGAAGAAGGGAAAATACTTGTAACTGGTGGGGATAATATAAGCTACACAGAACATACACAAAATAATGATAACTATATTTATACTCAATAATGAAAGATAATATTTTAAATGTAAACTTAGAAACCCAAACAGCACCCCAAGTAAGGGAAACAGTGGCTAGGGATTGGATAGAATATGGCACAGAAGATAATGTTAATTTATATCCACAGTTTCTAATAGATTTATTTTATAATTCTAGCACCCATGCTGCTATCGTAAATGCTACAAGTGCCATGATTGCAGGGGAAGATATTATCTGTGAAGAAGAAGAAAATACAGCAGCTTATATTAAAACGAAACAATTTTTTGCTAATATTAACAGCAAGGAAACCTTACATGAATTACTTAAAAAAGTAGCTTTTGACTTTAAGCTGCAGGGGGGCTTTGCCCTAAATATCGTATGGAGTAAAGATAGAACGGAAATCGCTGAATTATACCATGTTCCAGTGGAAAGGCTTAGGGCAGCAAAACCAGATGCAAGGGGGGTAGTAAGCGAATATTTCATATCAGCTAACTGGGCAGATACTAAGCGTAATGAGCCACAGGCAGTGCCTGCCTTTAATATAAATGATAGAACAAGCCCAAGCCAAATACTTTATACAGGTAGATACAGCCCAGAAATGGATGTTTACCATGTACCAGATTATGTCGGTGGATGTAACTGGGCTTTAATTGACCAGCATATCGCTGAATTTCATCTTAATAATATACAGAATGGCTTTGCTGGTAGTTACTTTATTTCGTTTGTGAATGGAATTCCTACACAGGAAGAAAGGTTTGCAATAGAAAAAAGCTTGCAAAAGAAATTCACTGGAACTAATGCCAGTGGTAGGTTTGTATTAACTTTTTCAGAAGATGCAAGCAGGGTGCCTCAAATTACCCCTATAGCTGTATCTAATGCTGATAAGCAATACTTGGCACTGCAGGAATTAATGACACAGAATATTTTAGTTTCTCATAGGGTTACAAGCCCTATGCTTATGGGCATAAAAAATGATACTGGACTTGGCTCAAATGCTGATGAATTAAATAGTGCTTTTGAAGTTTATCTTAATACTGTAGTTAAGCCTTACCAAACTACTATATTAAACTGCTTGCATAAGATTTTAATGGTAAATGGCTTGGATGTAGATTTAAGCTTTGTGCAAAGTAAGCCAGTAACTACAAGATTTACTATAGATGATATGCGTGCAGTTATGACACAGGAAGAAATAAGGGAAGAATTAGGGCTTGCACCATTAATAAAGGAAGAAGTAGTAGATGAAGAAACAAGCTATAATAGCCAAAACCTTACACAGCATTCAATACTAGAAAAATTTATATCAGATTTTGGGGAAACACAGCAGCCAGACTGGGAACTAGTAGATGAAGAAGTAGTAGATGGGGAACATAATGATTTTGATTATGAAACTGAAATTAATAATGTAGCTAATGAACAAATAAACTTAGCAGAGGCTATTACTGCAAAACCTAATATAATTGGCAAGGATAGGAATGAAAGGGATGAAGAAAATACTATAATTGACCAAGATAATGTAAGCAAGGATTACAATAATTATTATAAAGTCAGATATGTTTATGCTACAGATAATTTTTTAACTAATAAAAGTGGCACTAGCAGAATGTTCTGTAAGAAAATGGTGGCTGCTGATAAGGTGTATCGAAAGCGTGATATACTTAATGCAAATAGCCTGCAGGTAAATAGTGGATTTGGACCTTATGGCAAGGAAAGATATAATTTATTTTTATATAAAGGGGGAGCACAGTGTCGGCATTTTTGGCTTAGGCGTATCTATAAAACATCACTTAGAAATGCTAAAAGTAAAATCACAGATAGCCAAATTATAAGCGTTACAAAAGCAAGGAGTGAGGGGTTTACTGTAAATAAGAATGATAGATTGGTAGCAATTCCTCCACAGAAAATGAAAAATAATGGATACTTAAAACCTAGATAATTATGGCTGGATATGTCTTATTCATCAGTGAAAACAGAATAAAGGATAGCACTGCAATTAATGGAAATGTAGATGCAGAATACTTACTACCATATATAAGAATTGCACAGAAAAAATATATGGAAACAAAGCTAGGCACTAAGCTTTTTACAAAGCTGCAAGATTTAATAATTGCAGGGGATGTAGATTTGGCAGCTAATAGCTACTATAAAACTTTGCTTAATGATTACATTTCGGATAGTTTGGTGCAGTGGGGCTTTTATGAATGTATTCCCTTTTTACGCTACAAGGTGCAGAACGGAAATATCTACCAAAAAACCAGCGAAACAGGCGAAAAGCTAAGTAGGGAGGAGGCACAAGATTTGAGGGAAGAAGTTAGAAATACTGCAGAATTTTATACTGATAGATTAATTAATTACCTGTGTGCAAAAAATAGCCATTTCCCAGAATACAGTCAAAATAGTGGCTGTGATGAAGTTTGCCCAGATACTAATGCTTTTTATAATGGCATGAATTTAGAAACCACTTTACCTACACAATCTAATCCTTATAAATTCAATGTCAATTAAAATTAACTACAAGCCAAAAGTGAAAAATGAAGTGGCTTTGAAAAAATATATAAAACAAAATGCCGATAAAAAACAGCCTAAACGGACTGCCAGAAGTAATAGGATTAAATAGCTTAACGCTTAGCGTTACAACTTTTACGAACATAGAATTGGCCTTGAAGATTATACTATTATTGGTATCGATTATCTATACGATAACCAAATTATCAAGCCATTTTCGTAATAAAAATGGTAAAAAATAAATAAAATTTGAAAAGTATGACAACCCTAGCAAAACTTACATCTATCTTTTCTCATACTAATATACTACAGCCCATACTTAATGCCTTAAAACGCTTGATATGGGCTAATTCAGCCACTATACTTATGAACTTAAAACACTTTAAATTACAAGAATTTGATAGCCCAGATGCTAAGGGAAGTGGGGATAAAATGGATAAATTATTTTTACAGAAATTAGATCAAGCAAGGGAAATAGCTGGCTGCAAATTTACTATAAATAGTGGATACAGAACCCAAGAGCATAATCTAAAAGTAGGAGGAAGATTTGGGAGTAGCCATAAGCTAGGGCTTGCTGCTGATATTGCTTTTAGGGGCAGTAGAGAAAGGTTTTTAATACTCAATTCATTAATGCAAGTAGGAATAAATAGAATAGGAATTGGTGCAAGTTTCATACATGCCGACTTAGATTTAAAGAAAGATAATAATGTAATTTGGACTTATAAATATTAAAAATGGCGTATAAACCGAAAAAGAAAAAACCTAAAAAAAAGAAAAAATAATGGGATTAAAAAAAGAAACTAATAAGCCAAAAGCTTTAAAATACTTTGTAGGGGAACAGCATGTAAGCTTTAAGCTAAAAAAGGGAAAGCATACTATTGAAATAGGAGAGCCAGCTTTAGGGGGTAAAGAATTTGCTGTATATATAAATATGAAAAGTGATACTGCTGGCAGCACTTGGAGTATTGATTTAGTAACCAGTGGCGATTATAAGGAAACTAGGACTATCCCTAATAATGTTACTACTACTTGGCATCATATAAAAAGCAATACTTTAGGCACTACCAAAACAAGCCTTATTATAACTAGCACCAGTGGGGATAAAGATATAACAGCACTTGCTGAAATTAAAATTAATAACTAAAAATTAGAATTATGTTTAAGAAATGGATTTTAACACAAACGATTAAAAAAGCTTTAGGTAGTAGAAAGTTCCTTTATACTGTAGCTGGTATTATAGTGCAGCTGCTAAGCGATACTTGGGGGATAGACCCTGCTACAAGCCAAACTTTATTATATTCGATAATTGCTCTAGTACTTGGACAAGGTATAGCAGATGCTGGAAAGAAATAACAGGTATAGGCTAAAGCCAGAAGAAATAGAATTATTACAAAAGCACAGGGCAAGTAAGAAAAATTCGGTATTAATTATCGGAGATTTGCATGAGCCATTCTGCTTAGATAAATATCTATTATTTTGCAAAGAAAAGTTTTTAGAATACGCTTGCACCCATGTAATTTTTATAGGAGATATTATTGATAATCATTATTCTAGCTACCATGAAACGGATGCTGATGGGCTTGGGGGCAGTGATGAACTTGAACTAGCTATAAGTAGGATAAGCAGGTGGTATGCTGCTTTTCCAAAGGCCACTGTAATACTGGGAAACCATGACAGATTAGTTATGAGAAAAGCCCAAACCAGTGCTATCCCTAGCAAATGGATTAAATCTTATAAGGAAGTGCTTGAAGTACCAAACTGGCATTTCACTGATAGAATGGAATTAGATGGCGTGCAGTATTTACATGGCGAGGGGGGAACTGCTAGGACTAAGTGTAGGGCTGATATGCAAAACACTGTACAAGGACACCTGCATACACAGGCTTACTGTGAACACTATGTAGGGCAAAAATTTAGAATATTCGGAATGCAGGTAGGCTGTGGGATAAATTTTAATTCTTATTCATTTGCCTATGCCAAGCGAGGGCGAAAACCAGCTATAGGCTGTGCTGTAGTTCTAAATAATGGCAAGCAGCCGATTAATCTATTAATGGAATTAGGAAGTGAATAAACACCCAGCACTTACCTTATTTATAATATACATGCTTTTAATAGCCTTAGTGCTGCTAATAGCGTTATAATTCAATACTAACACTCTACACTTACTTTCAAAACGCTTAAAACGCTTTAAAATGCTTTAAAGCCTATTGTACTATTAACTCTTGGAATGTTAATAACTTTCCAACAGATAACTGTTAATTACTTCATTTTTTATATCTTTGCCATGTTGTAAGTAGGTAAGCAGACAGTTTGCTATAAACCCGAAAACCTTAGTTATAAGAATAATAGCAGCCAGCGTGAAATGAACTTAGCTAGTGGCTTAAAAAATAAATTAAGTTTATAAATTTAAAAAAAGTAAAATGAAAAAGCAAACTAAATACAAAAAATTATTACTAGCTAAATACATAGAAACCCAAGTTATGGTAAGGGGTGGCGATATTAGCTTTTTAATGGGAAAACCTTTAAGCTATTTTGACTATGATAGAATAGCAGCAAGCATAATAAGCTTGTTATCTGATACTGATTGGAATGCTGATGGCCTAAGTGCTACTGAAAGGGCTGATATATTAGATATGGCTTTTATGTGTAGCTATAAGGTAGATAAGGAAATGCTTAAAACGCTTACTGCTTAACAGCTTTAAAAATTTAATGCCCTAGTACGAAAGTGCTGGGGCTTTTGTGGTAAGGGGCAAATTTACCCCATAACTAAAATAATTAAAATGGAAACTTTGAACTGTGAATTTTGCGATAAGATAATGAAACCTGCAGAACATGATATTTGTGATATATGTGGGGACTGCTTAGAAGAAAACGAAAGTGAATAATAATAAAAACTTAATAAAAATGGAAAAATTTAGCAAAAAATATGGCTCGCTTTGTGGCCTTGATAATAGCTTAGATGCAGAACAGGTGCTGGACTTTGTTAATGAAGATACTGGCTTTGTGGTTTCTATAAAGCTTGGCCACTGTGGCTGGTTATCCTTTGAGCCTATGTACTTAGTGCAGTGGCTTTGTAAGGGAACAAACTTACCTAGAACAGATTACTACAAAACTATGGCACTGGCTGTGGCTGGCTGCCAACAGCAGTATGATAATGATATTAATTACTTTATATAAAAAAATGGGAAATTTACTGAAAACAAATACAAGATTTTACAAGGATAGAATACAAGCTTATATTAGGGAATGCATAACGCTACCAAATACAAATACAACTAAGCAAAAAGTGGTGCAATTATTACACCATTTTGATGTAGATTATAACTATGATAATAATAAAAAAAGAATGCCAAACCTGCAGGATAGAGTAGGGAATTGGCTGCAGTGCTGCCCATCAGCAATAAGCCTGCCTTTTTACTATGTAGATATGATAGCAGATGCTACAAGGATACATAAGGCCAAAGCCCTTACTGATAAAGAAAAGGAAAAAGTTTGCAATAACTTTACTAATCACTTGGCTTATCATATATTAAAATATGCAGAAGAATTAAAAATTAACTTAAATAAATTATACTAAAATGACAGAAATTATCGAAGTACCAGTAACCACTACTACTATTAAAACCTTTAATGGTAACGATTTGCCCCTATACTTTAAATGGGATGTAGAACATACAGATTGGATATATAGGGTAAGGGTAAAAAATGGAAGAACTGTAGCTGATTTGCTACAAAAAACTGCAGGAAATATAGAATATAGACATGTAACTTTGGGCTGTGTATTTGCAGATGATAATATACAAGTTACTGCAGATGATTGGCAAAACCAAATGCATAAACTAATACAGCAAATGCAATGAATATAGATGATTTTAAATTAGGCATGGATAAAATGCTAGGCGATAGACATATTAATTTATCAGCTGAAAAAATAGGGCTAAGCAACATGCCGATGCAGGCTTATATAGGCACTTGGACTAAGTTTTTACTTATGCGAAGTAGTATTTTAAGCCTACAGCAAAAGGAAATGCTTACAATAGTTTTAAGTAATTGGTGGATAAATGGGGAACAGAATTGCTTATTATGGCTGGAAAGATATGTGGCCAGCCTTAATGAAACTAAAAAATTAGTAAGGGATTATCAGAAAACTTATGGCTGCATAAATATACCAAAGGAATACAAGGATAGGCCAAAGGTGGAGAAATTAGCCTACAAAGCTGCTTACATTAATGCTTATGGCGTTTTGGCTAAAAGTAATCTATTTACACAGCAGGGCATATTAAAGGCAGCAGACAGCCTTATTACGCTTGACTTACTTAATAATATAATTAAAACAGCAGACAACTATGGAAAGTAAATATTTGACAGAACACTATGGCGAGCCTACTAGCCATAAGTGGGTAAAAGAAATTGAAAGTGTGGGCTTTTACAGTGGGGAAATATGGCTTACCTGCATAACAGTTAATGAAAGTACTGGGGATTGCGAAAAAGAAAATATAGTATTTGATGCTTTAGATGTTTTAAAAAGTGGCCTTTGTAATAAAAAGGAAATTAAGAACAGTGTACGAAAAAAACTAGCCAAATTATGACAAGTGAATGCTGTGGGGCTAAAATAGTTATGGGTAGTGATATTTGTAGTGAATGTGGCGAACATACTGGCCAAGATAATAATTAAAGGGTAAACCTTGCACCCTAATAAGCAAGGTAAAAAATATATAAAAATGGAAAAAGTTAGTAAGTTAAAAAATGTACAAGCAACAGGGAACTTTAATGAATTATTCAAGTTTGAACTGGATTTTGAAGATGGCACTACAGGCATAGTGTACAGAAAAACAAATGATGCTAAGGTAGAAGTAGGGGAAACATATACCTATACATTAAGCCCAAAAGGTACTATAAAAATTATCCCAGAGGGAAAGCCATTTGTAGGTAGTGGTAATTATAATGCACCAGCTACAAGCACTGTAAGCAGCACTGGCCTTACAAGGGATGAATTAATAGTTAGACAAACATGTATAAAAGCTGCTGTAGATTTTTGTAAAAATGCAAACTGCAGCCCAGAAGAAGTTACTGCAAATGCACAAATTTTTAGGGATTGGATATTTACAGAAAAGCAAGCAGAAAGCTTAAAAGAACAAGTGGTAAGTATTGCAAGGCCGAAAGACGATTTACCTTTTTAAGATGCGAAATAAAACACTTAGCTTAACTAATACAAAATTAGTTAAAACTATACTAGATAAGGCAGTAGAGGTTTTTGATATACCTTTACTTGCCTTAAAAGGTACTGCAAGGCATAGCCATATACAAAGGATAAGAATGGCTGTATCTAATATAGCAAGGGTAGAAAAAGGAGTACACTACACCACTATAGGAAATGTAATTAATAGGGATAGGAGTAGCATATACCATTATGAAAGGCAGCATGCCAGCTGGTATATTAGCTGGAAACCTTACCAAAGGGCTTACGATTTATTATATAAAAGCTTATCTGAAAGCACTAAGCCTACACTTAACAAGTGCCAAATAAAAAGGCTATTAAAAGAAAATGAAATTAAGCCTGTAGATGGAACTGTTAATATTATAATTAATAGTGGAACAACTTGCCACAGCTTTACTACAGACTTGCAAAATTTTACAGCTGATATTGAAAATATTAATAAGGTATTTGTAGAATTTGATATTGATATTGATATACAAATATGATAGAATTATTAAGCAGCACAGCTTATTTAATAGTGAATAAGAAACTAAGCAAAAAGGTGGGATTACAAGCTGCAGCACTGCTAGCAGATTTAATAAGTAAACAGGTGTATTTTGAAACCCAGCATGGTGTAAGTGATTATTTTTTTAATACAGAAAACAATATTGAAAAGGACACTACACTTAGCCCTTACCAGCAAAGGGCTTGTATCGCTAAATTAAAGGGCTTAGGCCTAATAACAGTAAAAAGGAAAGGGATACCAGCTAAGCGATATTTTAAAGTAAATGCTGGACAAGTTATGCAGTTACTTAATAACAAGGAATTAATTATCCCTATGACTATTAATAAGAATAAAATTAATAATAATAATAATGATATTACTATAAGGGAACAAAGGTTTTTGAATGCTGTTTCTTTATTAGATTATGATATTGATATTAAAACTGAATTTACTAATTACTGGACTGAAAAAAACAAAACCCAAACGAAAATGAAATGGGAACTGTGCAGCACTTGGGATACAAATTTAAGGCTTAAAAAATGGGTAGCTAATCAAAAAAAATGGGATAAGCCAAATAAAAATACTGGCAGCAAATTAGATAGCCAGCTTGATGAATATAACAAAGGAAAAGCGTACTTATGAAAGCACTAGCAGACTGGGAATTAGAATTACTAATTAAAAAGGTATATGATTTAATAACTAAAGCTACTATAGAATTAGGCCATAGAACGGATGGAAAAAGCATGGCTGTACTAGCTAAATCTTTTGCAGCTGATTTACAAAGGGAAAACCATTTTAGGCGTTTATATTTAATAGATGTAGAATTAGCTTTTAGGAATGGAGTAAGGCTAGACACAGGCCAGCAGTTTATAAATATCCCTACTTTTTTTAAGTGGATTAGAGCACAGAAAATATTAATAGATAACGACACCCATAAGGTAGAAGTATTGAAAGAGCCAAAGGCCAATGCACCACTATACAGGCCTAGAATAAAATTAACTAATAAATTACTGAAATGAAAATAAAAGAAAAAATGTATGCAAGCTTGGCAAAAGCAGGCATAAAACTTAATGCAGAACTAATTATTGAGGACTGGGTGCTTGCATCAGAATACTTGCCGAAAAATGTATGGAATAGCAATAAGGGATACACTGGGGGCTATGTACAAGATTATGAAAATGGACAAAAATGCTATAGGGTAATAGGTACTAAAGAACAGATAGCAGCTTGGGATAAAAAGGAGGTAGATATGATGGTTGATGAAGTTTATGATTATTATCCCTTTGAACTAGGTGGTAAGGGAACTGCATACTGGAAAGGAATTTGCTATAATGATGACCCCAAAAATGCAAAGGGCTTACCTACAAGGCTTGAGTACAACTTAAAATACTATGAAAGCTTAGGCAGATATATTAGGTTATATGTAGAAAATAAAAATGAAATATTAATATTAAGAACAGCATAAATTATGAAAACTATACAGGAAAAAATAAAGAATTTGCTAGTAGAAAAAAGCTTTTTAAGGGATTGCGATAAGAAACTTACTACCCATATATGGCACAGGGAAATGCAGGCAAAGGGAATAGATACAAGTAGCTATAGTGCAAATGACTTTTTTAGGTTATATGCAGCTGGAAAAGTTACAAGTGATGCTACAGTAGGCAGGTTAAGGGCTAAGGTGCAGGAACTTTGCCCACTGCTTAGGGGGAAAAAATACATGGAAAGACAAATTAAGCAAGGTAAGGTAAAAACAGACTTAGGCTATGGCAGCAAGGCCTAGCATCAGTAAGCTTAAAAAACAGCTTGACAAGTGGTTTAGCTTGTACATAAGGCTGAAAGATAGTGATGGCAGTGGTTATAACTACTGCTACACTTGTAATAAAAGGGATTATTATAAATACTTGCAAAATGGACACTTTATTTCTAGGCGTTATTTAGCTACAAGATTTGATGAAGAAAATTGTAAGCCTCAATGCCCAGCCTGTAATGTTTTTAGATATGGAGAACAGTATCGCTTTGGACAAAAATTAGGGAAAAAGCTTGCTGAAAGCCTGCAGCTTAAAAGCAAAAGCACTATTAAGATAATGGCCTTTGAATATGAAGAAAAAATAAGTTATTATAAAAGCACTGTTAATAAGTTAATAAAAGCAAAGTCAAATAATATAGAATTTTGATAACTTTGTCAAGTGTTAAAAGGTATAAGCAGCATCAGTTATGAACATAAGGTATTAATAGAAAGGTACTGTAGCACAGTAACCGAAACTATTAAAATTATAACTGGTACTAATGCCAGCAAATATAATGACTTTATAGATGTAGCTAATATTATAATAGAACACCATAATACTTATAAGCATGGAATGTCTGCAGGTAATTTTTATGATTTTATGAGTATAATCCCCACTAATTTAAGCATAGCAGTACAAGGTTTTTTAGCTGGTTATGAAACTAAAAGGAACAGGGCAAAAGTAAGGGCATATAGATTAGTGCTAAATAACTTGGCTTATGATTTGATTTTAGATATGGAAGAAATTAAGCTTTATAATGACTGAAATTTATAAGCTTATAACTGAAAACGATAATAAGTTTAGGCTTTACGCTTACAAATTTACAAGGGATAAAAACGAAATTGATGAAGTGGTGCAGGAACTTATGCTGTACTATTTAAGCATGAATAAGGATACCTTAAAAACCATATTTGATAAAGATGGAATAAAAGGCATAATAGGATATGGCTGCATAGTTATTAAAAGAAGTTTGACTAGTAAAAAAAGCCAGTATTATTACAAGATTAATAAATACTATGAAAAAATTAGTAGTTTAGAAAATACCAGAAACAGTAACGATAGGGAAAGCATAAGGCAGTACTTGGAACAGCTGCCAGATGTATATGTAGAAAAGGAACAAAAGTACCAGCAGCTGGAATTAATTGATAAGGAATTAGATTTAATGTACTGGTATGATAGTGTTATTTTCAAGCTTTATTATTATGAGGGAAACACCCTAGATAGTTTGGCAGCCAAAACCAAAATAAGCCGAAATAGTTTATTTACAACTATAAACAAAGTAAGGGAAAAACTAAAAAAAGCTTTTGCAAATGCTGAATAAATACTTAGCCGATAATAAGGTTTATAAGGAACGATTAAAAATTTGTAATAGCTGTGATAGATATTTTAAGCCTACTGGTACTTGTACAAGGTGTGGCTGTTTTATGCGTGTCAAAGCCAAAATCAGTAACCAAAGCTGCCCAGATAAGCTGTGGCTTAAAACCAGTAAGCTAAGCAAACCAGATATAATCCCACAAAACTTAATAGAAGAAGTTAGATTAATATGGCCAGATATTAAAGATAAACGAGCAAAAAATCACAGGGTAAAAGCTAATATGATTGAACTATATAACACTATTTATCAAGGTGGTTTTAATTTAGACACAAACTGCAGCAGCTGCCTAAAAGCTGTATTTGATGGAATAGAAATAATACACAAAAAATATATAGAAAATGAGTAATTATTTAAGCCACTTAAAAAAAGGCAAGCAAAACCCTAATAACAGATGGATAGTAAAATACACCGACAAAGGCACTATAAGGGAAGTTAAGCTTATTTTTAACCCAAAGGAGTATGCTAGTATGAAAAAGGCAAAAGAATTGCTTACATGTAATGAATTAATAAAAGTGCTTGAAAATGATAAAACGGTCAGAAAAGCAAAATAAGTATTATTTTAAATGTATCGTGCTGCTGCTTGGTAATGAACTTGGATACCATAAATTTGAAATGCATGAACTTTTGAAACATAAGTTTGCAGCAGATACAAGCAGGCAGCTTAATGTACAGGAATTTGATAATTACTGTGAAACTATACGCTGCTGGGCTATGCAGGAACTATCAATAAGGATACCACTACCAAATGAATGCTAACAAATTATATTACTTATTAACAAAAATAAAGAATGGAAATAGATATTAAGAAAATAGTGCCAAACAGTAGTAACCCAAGAGCAATTAAGGATACTAAATTTAAGCAGCTAGTGCAAAGCATAAAGGACTTCCCAGAAATGCTAGAATTAAGGCCTATAGTAGTAGATGAGAATATGGTAATACTTGGGGGCAATATGCGACACAAAGCTTGCATAGAGGCAGGCCTTACAAAAGTACATATAAAAACAGCTGTAGGCTTAACGGAAGAACAAAAGCAGGAATTTATTGTAAAAGATAATGTAGGCTTTGGGCAGTGGGAATGGGATATATTAGCTAATGAATGGGATAGCCAGCAGCTTGAAGACTGGGGGCTTGATGTTTGGGTAAATGAAGATGAAAAGGTAATACATAACAAGCTGGAAGATACTTTTGTAATCCCTCCTTTTAGCGTTTTGGATACAAGGCAGGGCTATTGGAAAGATAGGAAAAAAGGCTGGAATGATTTAATAAAAGACAAAGGCGAAAGCAGGGAAGGCAAATTAAGCGAAAGCGAATTAATGGGCGATATTAATAATGGGGTAAGCATACTTGACCCAGTGCTGGCAGAAATAGCGAATAGGTGGTTTGGCTTAGATAACTGCAGTACTTTTGATTGCTTTGCTGGGGATAGTGTCTTTGGCTATGTAAGCGATTATTTAGGCAATACTTTTACTGGCATAGAACTTAGGCAGGAACAAACGGACTTAAATAATAAAAGGCTTAATGGCACTGGCAGTAAGTACATTTGTGATGATGGGCAAAATGTATTAAAACATATAAAACCAAATACACAGGACTTATTATTTAGCTGCCCTCCTTATTTTGATTTGGAAGTGTATAGCGAATTGGAAAATGATGCAAGTAACCAAAAGGAATATAAAAGCTTTTTAAGCATATTAGATAAGGCTTTTACAGATAGCATAAAATGCCTAAAAGATAATAGATTTGCTTTTATAGTGGTGGGCGATTTACGGAACAAGCAAGGGGGCTATTATAACTTTCCTAATGATGTGAAAAATATCTTTATTAAAAATGGCATGCTGTTATATAATGAAATGATATTAGTAGAGCCACTTGGTACACTGCCCCAAAGGGTAAGGCGTTATATGCATAATAGAAAGGTAGGTAAGTGCCATCAAAATATATTAGTATTTTATAAGGGCGATGCAAAAGAAATTAAGAATATATATCCTAAATTAGATTTAGTAATAGATGAAAGCTAAAATGCATAATTACAGCGACTGGGTGGAAGAAACAAACCCAAGTAAGCTTTACGATTATTATAATGAAGTACTATTAGCTAGTGGCTTTAAGGTGCTTAATGTAGTGGAAGAACATTTTAAGCCTTATGGCTACACTGCCTTATTCCTATTAGGGGAAAGCCATTTTGCTATTCATACTTTCCCAGAACAAGATACTACCTATATTGAATTAAGTAGCTGTGTGCAGCAGCCTTATTATAACCTATTAAAAATAATAACAAATGGACAAAAGTAGACACTTAAAAAAGGAGGCTTTATTACAGGCCTTAGTAAATAGCTTAGGGGTGGTAACAGTGGCCTGTAGGGCTATAGATATTCCTAGAAGTACTTACTACAAATGGCTTAATGAAGATGATGTATTTGCAAAGGAAGTTAAGGATATAAATAATATAGCTTTAGATTATGCCGAAAGCCAGTTACATAAACAGATAGGGGATGGTAATACAAGTGCCACTATTTTCTACTTAAAAACAAAGGGCAAGCAAAGGGGCTATATTGAAAGAAGTGAATTAGATTTAACCAGTGGGGATGAGCCTATTAAAATTAATGTAAATATTAAGGGGATTGACTATTGATACTGAATTTACTGGTACACAGGAACAAGCAATAGAATACCTATTTGATAACACTACAAGGGAAATACTTTTTGGGGGTGCAGCAGGTGGGGGTAAAAGCTATGTAGGCTGTGCTTGGCTAATACTAATGGCCTTGAAATATAATGGCACTAGGTACTTAATGGGAAGAAGTAAACTCGATGCACTTAAAAAAACTACACTTAATACATTTTTTGAGGTGTGCCAGCAGTGGGGCTTGGTAGCAAATAAGCACTATAGATTTAATGGCAGCAGTAATATAATAACCTTTTTTAATAAAAGCGAAATAATACTAAAAGACCTATTTTTATATCCAAGTGATAGAAACTTTGATAGCTTGGGTAGTTTGGAAATTACAGCAGCCTTTATAGATGAGGCAAACCAAGTAACAGAAAAGGCTAAAAATGTAGTAGCCAGCAGGCTAAGATACAAGCTGGATAAATTTAATATAATCCCCAAGCTGCTTATGACTTGTAACCCAGCTAAGAACTGGGTGTACACAGAATATTACAGGCCTTTTAAAGAACAGAAATTAAAGCCCCACAAAAAATTTATACAAAGTTTAGTAGTGGATAATAAGTTTATTAGCAAGCACTATGAAACCCAGCTAAGCCAGCTTGATGAACTAAGCAAACAGAGGCTGCTTTACGGAAACTGGGAATACGATATTAGTAATGATAGCTTAATAGATTATGATGCTATACTTAATTTATTTAGTAACAAAGGCAAGGCAGGGGATAAATATATAACATGTGATGTCGCAAGGTTTGGGGCTGATAAAACTGTTATAATGCTTTGGGTGGGGTTACATATTGAAAAGATAGTTACTTACCTTAAAAGCGATATTCCATTAATAGTAGAAACAGTTAAGGAAATTCAGCAGCAGCACCAAGTTAAGCTTACTAATATTATAATAGATGAAGATGGTGTAGGTGGGGGGGCTAAAGATTATTTAAGGTGCAAAGGCTTTGTAAATAATAGCAGGCCTATTAATGCTGAAAACTACCAAAACCTTAAAACCCAGTGCTACTATAAGCTGGCCGATTTAATTAACAAAGGCCAAATAGGAATAACCACAAATGATATAAATAGCAAAAAGCTTATAATTGAAGAACTGGAACAGGTAAGAACTAAGGATGCTGATAAGGATAATAAGCTGCAAATATTACCTAAGGAAGATATTAAATTAAATATAGGGCGTTCCCCAGATTACGCTGATGCTATAATGATGAGAATGTACTATAATTTACAGCCTAATTTTGGCAAGTACTTTGTACAATAATTGAACAGTAAACTAAATAACAATTTTTTCTATTACTAATTAAGGACTATGAAACTAAACATAAAAAAAGACGGAAAGCAAAGCACCTATACAATTATAGATAGCTGGGAAGATGTAACGCTTGAAAGCTGGGCAGAATTAATAACAGCCAGCAAGGGTGCTAGTGGCAAAGCCCAAGAGGCAGTAGCCAGCTTAACTACTTTAAGCGATATGCCAGCAAGGCTTATTAAGGAACTAAGCTTAGATGATGTAGCTAAGCTAATGAAAAAGCTGGCAGATATACAGGCAAGGGCAAACAGCCAGCTGCATAATAAGATAACTGTAAATGGAAAGGATTATGGTTTTCACCCAAATTTGGAAGAAATAACTTTAGGGGAATATGCAGATTTGGAAAGCTGTATAAGTGATGGATTGAACGATAATATGCATAAGGTAATGGCTATATTATACAGGCCTATTATTGAAACGAAAGGTAATTTTTATGTGATTGAGGCGTATGATGTGGAAAGCAAAAGGATAAGGGAACAGGAATTTAAAACTATGCAGGCTGAACAAGTGCAAGCTGCACTGGTTTTTTTTTGGAGTTTCGTAAAAGCACTATCAAAAGCTTTGCCACTGTTTTTGACGGAGAGGCTGAAACAGGCGACAATGTAGGGGATGAAGATTTGACAGAAATGGGCAGAAATAATGATGCTAATTTTTCAAATAGATGGGGCTGGTTTGGGGTAATGTATAGATTAACAAATGGAGATATTATAAAATTGGAACAAATAGCAAGGCTGGAATTATATGTTTGCTTGACTTGGCTATGCTATGAAACAGATTTAGAATTAACTAAAAAAGTACAAAGAAATGTCAGAAGTTAGCAGGTATGCCTTATGGCGACCAAAAAATAGTAGGGCTGTAAGCGACCAATTTACCTATGATAGTATTAAATATAAAACTTTTAATAATGTAATAGATACTATTTGCTGTGTAGCTTTTAAGCATGCTTTTGTACACCAAGTAGATTATGGCGATATTTGGGAAGTAAACTTAGAAAAGGATGTACTATTTCCCTATTTCCACTGTGTGCCACAAACTGTAGAAACAGATGTTAGCACTTTAAAATATAACTTTCAGCTAATAATAATGGACTTAGTAGAGCCAGATAAAAGTAATGAACAGCAGGTGCAAAGTGATACCTTACAAATACTTTTGGATATTATTAGCCTTTTTAGAAATGGGGATATAACTAAAAGCAGTGCTGATGAAATACCTACTTATTATGCAGAGGGAGAATATACACTTACACCTTTTACGGAAAGATTTGATAATGCAGTAACTGGCTGGATGATTGATTTTGCAGTGCATGTAGATAATCCATTTCCAGCTTGTAATGTACCATTAAAAGACAGCGATAGCTGCATAGATTAATATAATGAAAAACAGCACCGACAACCTAGTAGAATTAAGAACTATCATTTCTCATAGTGATATACTAGCGAGCCGATTAAATGGCTTAAACGGCCTTAAAATAGCAAAGAACAATATTGTAGTAATATGGCCTTAAAACAAATAATAACAGAATAAAAATAACAAAAAACTAAGAAAAATATGGCAACTTTTACAAGTACGATTACAGAAAGTGTAATAATTAATGGTGCAAATAGGGGCAGCAGTAACACAGTTAGCATAGCTGAAATAACTAATGTAGCTGAAAAGGTTTTGGAATGCCCTACAAATGGCGAGGGAACTGCTATTACTTATATAGGAAACTGGGCGCAAGTAGTTAATCCAGTAGGTGTAAAATACCAAAATTATGATTTTAATGATAGTGAATATATCCGAGTAACTAATTTAAGTGCTACAGTTAATTTAGAAGTAGCCTTTGTTTCTAATGGCTTAGCTAACCAGTGCGAAAGTTCTAAAGCCCCTGCTGATAGCTGTAGGTTTAAATTAAAACCTTATCAATCTGCTATTATGTGGGATAGCAGAAAGGGTAAACTAGGGGAAGATACAGAGCCTAATTTTGCTGCAAGCTTAACTGACTTATCATATATAGTAGTATGCAATAGAAGTGCAGGCGAGGGGGCTTTAGCTGCTAATGTAGAATTATTTGTGGCAAGTAAGAAATAATGGCTAAGCTAACTACAGCAGCCCAGCAAAGGCTACTAGCAAGCTTTGCAAAAGATGTAGTAAAAGCAGCTAAAAGTAATTTAAGTGCTAAAAAGGGTGCTACTGCTTTAGAAAATACGATAGGATATAACCTTGAAGAAAGTGCAGATGGTTTTGTAGTAAGCTTTAAAATGGCTGACTATGGAACTTTTGTAGATAAAGGGGTTAAGGGAAGTGGTGGCGAAATTTTGACTGGTAGGCATGCAGGCAGCTGGGGTGGAAGAAGATACTACCAAACTTGGCAGGGCAAAAGAAAAGATAGCCCTTTTGCTTTTGGTAAAAGTAAGGGGGGTGGCTTAACTAAGGCCATAGAAAAATGGATAAAGAAAAAAGGCATAAGCTATAAAGGATATACTACTAAAAGCCTTACAATGCTTATTAGCCGAAATATATATATTAAGGGAATACATGGCATCAGCTTTTTACAAAATGCCTTACAAGCTAACTTAAAAAATTTAAGGGAAGATTATGCTATAGCTTTTAAGGATGATTTTACAGAAACAGCTTTTGCTGCAATTAAAAAGAAATAAAAAATGGCAATATCAATACTACAGCAGCCTAAAAGAACACTACAGCCAGCAGGCATGCCTACAGTGTGGACAGTGGCACAGGATAATATAGTACTTAATGAAACGAATGTTAAGTTTATCTGTGAAGTTTATGTAGGTAAACAGTACAATCCAATCGCTACAAATTTTCCTACTGCTACTTTAAAGGCCAGCCCAAATGCTATGGGAACAGGCATGTTTGATGTAAGCCCAGTAATAGAGGCTTTTGTAGATGTACAGCAGGAGGGGAGAAATGGAATAAGTACAGCTAGCCCAAATAATAGCAGCACTTTTAAGGGTGTAGATTTTAGCGATAATAAACCCCATGCCATTCACTTAATAGATAAATTTTGTACAAGTAGTGAAAACCTAGTTTGGTATCAGCTAAAATTTAGAATAGAATATACCGATACAAGTACTGGCTTAGTATTTATAGATGCTATCCATGATAAGACAGCCTTTATAAGATTGGTGTATAATGGTGTGCTAGGTAATACAAATCCACTAAGCTATGATGCTTGGAATTGGTACTGGTACGATATGCAAGATGTAAATTATACTGATGGCAGTGGGGATTACTTAATTAGAGGAAATCAAGGAAGTGCTTTGGGTGGAAAGTTTATCAGTAATATGCCAGTTAAGCAGCAAATGGGTGAAAATGATTATGGAACTATAGCCTTTTTTAATTGTATAAATTATGGAAATGCTCAAAGGACAATGCCACAAAATGTAAATAGTAATATAGTTTTCATTACTTTGGAATTCTATAATGCAGCAGGTGCTACAGTGCAGCTTAATAGTTATGAAAATATCCCTGCAAATGGGGGGCAGAAGAAATTAACTACAGATTTGGATACAAGTGCTAACTATATTTATTTTGGGCATGGCTTGGGTAATATGAAAGGCAGGGGCGAAACATGGCCAGCAAGTGCAGTAGGTTATAAGGTATATGCATCAGCAGAAGAAAAAAGGGCTGTAGGCAGGGTGTATGATTTTGAAATTATCTATGATGATTGTAGGGGATATGAGCCAGTAAGAATTTGCTTTCAAAATGCTTTAGGTGCTTGGGATTATTACACCTTTAATAAAATGAGTAAAACCACTGTAAAAAGTAAAAGGAAAAATTACCAGCAGCTAGCTGGTACTTGGAACGAAAGATTATGGAGGCCGAAAGACCACTTAGGGGGAATGAAAGTATTTGATAATGTAGCTGTAGAAAGTATGACTTTGAACAGTGATTATATAAGTGAAGAAACAGCTGCTTGGTTTGAAGAAATGTTTACCAGTAGCCAAGTTTATATAGTTAATAAATTCAATTCAGATAACCCTGTTATGAATTTTCCTAATGCAAACTATATTCATAAATACATAGAGCCAGTAGTTATAACAAGCAGCAGCTACACCAAAAAAACACTAGCAAATGATAAGCTGATACAGTACAGCTTAAAAATTAGTAAAAGTAAAACACTTAATATCCAAAGAGCATAACTTATGGCAGTACAACTTATTTTATATCCCCAAGTTTATGATGGCTATTATTCCTATACAAGTGGGAACACTTCATCACAGGGGGCTAATCCTACTAATGGTAATCCAACAAATACACCAATATTAACACCTGTATTAACCCCACAGATATTAGGAAATGCAGGCTTTGCAGGCACTAATAATGGCACTGCTACTAATTTAGGTGCTACTACAGGTGGTATTAAATCAAATGTACAAGCCTTACAATCAAATGCAGCACCAGTAGGGCAGTGGCGATTAGCTTTTACAGATGATTTAGCAGGGAATAAACCAAATATATTAGGGGGAAAACTTAACTTAACTTGCTCAACCAATGCAAATAGTACAGCTATTGCCTTTACTACTGTAGATGGTTTGCAAGTAGGTAACAGCTATAGGGTTTTAATCACTATTGATAAAGCACCAGCTGGAAGATTAATTATAGGAAATGTAGGCGATACAGAATGGGAACAGCCTAATAAAGATAATGGCTTAGCAAGGATAGGCCAAGTAGGTGGGGCTAGGGGTACTGTAGAGGCAGCCGATGACTTTATCAATGCTAGGACAGGAGTAAATGTAGGGCAGCCCCTTAGACAAGCTGTAAATACACCGACTAGATTTTACCAAAACTTTATAGCAAGGGCAAGCCAAGCAGTGCTGCAGGTTAATTTTCAAGGTGCAGGCCAAGTAGGAACAGCAGTAATAAGTACAGTAAGTGTAGTAGCAGCACCTAATAACTTTCCAAATAATGTTAATATAAATAATGGGGGATTAACTGCAGCTACAAATACAGCCCAAACCAGTGCAAATAACTTTATAAATGATGGCCAAGTAATTTTGGACTTATATAAAGATGAAACTATCCCACTTAATTTAAGTGTAGATGATTTTACAAAAGTAGATGAAAAAATAGCCAGCTATTCTAAAAGTTTTATGATACCTGCTACAAAACATAATAACAAAATATTTAGTTTTTATTTTGATGTAAGTAGGTCGCAAAACCATGATGTATTTTTCTTTAATCCTTTTGCCAAAACAAAAGCAAAAATAAAAGATGATACAGTTTTAATATTTGAGGGGTGGATGAAACTTATAAATGTACAAAGTAAGAACGGACAAATTAGCTATAATATAAACCTATACAGCGAGCCTACTACCTTTTGTGATTATTTGAAAGCAGGTGTAATGGCTGATTTAGATTTATCAGAATTAGAACATGATTATATAACTGGTGCAGAAGTAGCACCAAGCTGGGACGATACAATAGGGCTGCCACTAACTGCCCCACTGCTAACTACTAGCTATGCTTATGACCCAGCACTTGGTGTAAATAATACCAATGTATTAAAATATCCTATGATTAACTGGGCAGGGCAATTTGAATTAGTAGACCCAAATTTAATAGATATGGGAATGCCAGAAAATGTTTTTAGGCCAGTAATACAGTGCAAGTATTTACTTGATAGAATGTTTGAAGTTACTCCTTTTACTTATACCAGTGCTTTCTTAAATGGCAGTATTTTTAAGAAATGCTTTATGGATTATAATTACAGTGGCGATGCTGCTATGATGGCTGCTACTTTTATCCAAACTGACCAGCAAGAATTCGCTGACTTTTCTTCTGGTGCTTGGACTAATTTAATACTGCCTATTACACTTGGGGAAACCCCTACTGGAACTGCAGTAACTCACTTCAATAATGCTACAGGCCTTTTTACTATGCAGCTTGCTGGGCAGGTAATGACTATGGGGCAGCCAAGATTTTACAGAAACTGGTTTAATGGCGAGGGCGAATGGCGTGCAGAAAAAGTAGAGGCAGCTACTGGAATAGTAAGTTATCCAATAAGTGGGAATATTACTTTTAACAGCTTTGCAGGTAGTGGGGTAGATTGTCATACTTTAGATGGAACAAATGCACCTATAGTAAATGCAAGTGAGGCACAGTGTGGGGCTGGTTATGCTGCTGGCACTTGGCAAGTAGTAAACATGCAGCCGAATGATACTTTACAAATGCAATTCAGAAAAGTTAGTGGTGGTGGCGATATATATTTAAGCACTAATGAACAGGTAAATACTTGGGAATGGAATAGTCAAAAAGGAACTTTTAATGATAAAACGAAACAGACTTTTGCCTATACTATTTTGGGTGGACAATCAACTATAGCCTTTTTGCAGCAAGGTATAAGGGCAGCTTTAAAACAGTATGATTTTTGGAAAGGAATTAAGCAAATGTTTAATCTTGTAACTATGCCAGATAAGAATAATCCTAATAATTTAATTATAGAACCTTATGCTGATATATTCTTAAATAATCCAAACAGTAAGCAGCTTGATTGGACTAATAAAATTGATATAAGTAATATTAAAATTCAGCCACTAAACAAGCTACCAAAAAGCACAGAATTCAAATATATAGAAGACCCAAACGATTACAGAATTAAGCAGTATAAAAATGCGTTGGGTGGATATTTATATGGCAGTAAAACTTATGAGGCTGGCGAAATGTTTTTTAGCCTTTTAACAGGTGCAAAAAAAATAGAAGCAAAGCCTTTTGCCCCTACTATTACTGCACCACTTACAATGCTTTTCCCTAATTTTATTATCAGCCATATTTATAAAGGCGATGCTACAGGTACTGCCTTTTCTCCTTTTGCAAATAAGCCTAGAATATTATTCGATAATGGGATAAAGCCTATGCCTAATGGTGCTAATGGTGCTATAGTTAAGGCAAGAGTAAGATGGCTTTGGGGCTTTGGGGCTATTGATTATACAGAATATGGTACTATGAGCCACTTAGATATTTCCCCTACTACCACTGCTACACAAGATTTAAATTTTGGGGAATGCCCACTTGTACAGCCAGTAGGTGCAAGCCCTACAGATAACTTATTTAATACTTATTGGCTGCCTTATTATGCAGCACTTTATAACCCAGATTGCAGAAGTGTAAAAATGAAAATGAAATTATCATCAGCAGATATTAATGAATTTAATTACTGGGATACAATTTTAGTACAAAATAGGGTTTATCGAGTTAATAAAATTCAGTACAGTGCAGGCCTTATGGCCACTGTGGAACTAATACTAATACCATAATGAAATATATTGCAGGGCAAATTATAAAGCCAGATAGAAGTAGGGCAGATGGTACTGTTATTTTTACTAATGGCGTTGATGATTGCTTACCAAACGAGCAAAGCTGTGTAGCTTATGGCTATACTTGGGATAGATATAGTAATACATGCAGGGCTTTTAAGCCAGCTGATTTAATGCTGGTAATGAAAGACACTTTACTAGTAGGAAATAGTGTAGGTGGGGTAAGAAATGAAACAGAAGAAGGCAGTTTTTATAATACTATAAATGGTGTAGATAATACTATTAAAAAGGGGGTGCAGAATAGTATAGTAACAGGGCGAGGAAATGTAATTGAAAATGATTTAAGTAATGTAAGCATAAGTGGAACTTATGGCAAGGCACTTAGGCAAGGGGAAATAGTTTTGGGAGGTGGAAACTATAATAGTGGAACTTATAACTGTGGCTATGCCCAAAGCAGTACAATACACTGCACCAGTAGAACTAGTGGAAGTGGAACTTTTATAGCTGGTGTAGGTGGAAATAATAGTGCGAAAATAGCTGTACAATCCCATTCAGTTATAATAGTTAAGCTTACTGGTATTTGTGTGAAAGAACAGGGGGGAACTTACTGGGGTTTTAATTCTAAGTGGTTTATTCAAATGGCAAACGATAACCAAGCTACATTCTGTATAGCCAGCAGTGCTACTGAATGTGGAACAGCCCCAGAAGAATGGATTATGCCAGCATTTTTACAATTAACAGCAGGGGAAGAATTTAAAGAATTGCAGCTTAATGTAACAGGTTTACCAGAAGTGGACTTAATGTATAATATTAAGCTTGAAATTACAGAAACAAGGAACTTAACAAATTATTAAGACATGGCAGAAACGATTGATTTTGAAGTAAAAAGTAATATAAGCAAAGCCACTGCAGATACTAAAGATTTTGCAGCCCAAATGGTAGCAGCTAGTGCAGCTGTGGATAATGTAAATGAACAGATTTCTATACAAGGCGATGTAGTAAATGATTTAGAAAAGGACTTAGTGAAAATGGAACAGCAGCTAAGCGAAACACCTAAAACTGCTAAAGCTGGCTACTTTGCTTTGGAAAAAGCTATTGAAAGTACTACTACAGAACTTAAATTAGAAAAAATAGCTACAAAGGAACTTAACCAAGATAGGCGTGAGGCAGTAGCTGACTTGAAAGAATTGGAAGATGCTACTAAGGATGCAGGTGCTGCAGCAGCTGATGGAAAAAAGGGTTTTACCTTACTTGGAACTGGTGTAAAAGCAGTAGGAACAGCCTTTAAAGCTTTGGGGATTGGTGCTATAGTAGCAATATTTGCAGCCCTAAAAGCAGCAGTGGAAAGAAACCAAAAAGCTATGGACTTGATTAATACTGTAGTTACTACTGTAAGTACTACCTTTAATCAGATTGTAGATGTTTTAATTGATACAGTAGAATGGGTAACAGCAAGTTCTGATAGATTTGATGGATTAACAAAGGTTTTAAGTGGTGTAGTTACAATAGCCATAACACCTTTAAAGCTGGCCTTTTTTGGCCTTAAATTAGGGATACAGCAGCTTATGCTTGCTTGGGAAGATAGCTTTTTAGGTGGTGGCGATGCAGGTGTAATTAAAGCACTAAGGGCTGATATTAATGATACGAAAATTTCCTTAGAAGAAACAGCTGCAGCAGCAGTGCAAGCAGGTGGGGATATTGTAGCTAATATAGGCGATGCTATTAACGAAATAACAGCTATAGGAAGTATGGCTATTGATGGATTAAGCCAGATAAATGTAGCAGCTAACTTTGCTATGGCTGAAAGTGCTACAGCTGCAGCTAATAGTTCTAAGCTTGCTGCAGCTGAATTACAGGGATTAATTGAACAGTACGATAGGGAGGCTGAATTACAGCGACAAATAAGGGACGATGTAAGGCTAGGCATGGATGAAAGAATTGCAGCTAATACAGAATTAGGGCGTATATTAGAAGAACAATCTGGCAAAATGCTTGAACAAGCTAATATAAGAATTGCATCAGCTGAAATAGAATTATCACAAAATAGGGATAATATTGATTTACAAGTAGCCTTAACAGAGGCAATAAATGAAAGGGCAGCTATTGAGGCTACTATTACTGGCCTTAAAAGTGAACAGCTAGTAAACCTTGCTGCTTTGCAGGAAGAACAAGATGCTATAGATGCTGAAAAGTATGCCAAAACTGTAGAAGAAGAACAGTATTTGCATGATTTAGTAACACAAAATATGCTAGATAGTATCACTAATCTACAGGAAAAAGCACTGGCAGAATTAGAAATACAAAAGGCAAAAGATATAGCAGAAGTAAGCCAGTTTGAAAACAAGGAAAAAATAATAGCTGCTATTAATGCAAAATATGATAAAAAGGAACAAGCCTTAATTAAAAAGGCAGATGCAGCTAAAAAGAAAATGGATGAATTATCCATGAAAGGAAAGCTGGACTTGGCAAAAGGAACATTTGATAATATAGCAGCCATAGTAGGTAAGGAAAGTAAGGCTGGTAAGGCAGCAGCAGCTGCCAGTGCTACAGTTAGTGCCTTACAAGGTGCGACAAGTGCCTTTGCATCGCTTGCACCTATCCCTTTTGTTGGACCTGTTTTGGGTGGTATAGCAGCAGCAGCTGCTTTAGTAAGTGGCTTTGCAAATGTTAAGGCAATATATGCAACAAAAACCCCAGATGGGGGAGGTGGTGGTGGTGGTAGTTCTGGTGGTGGTGGTGGTGGTGGTGCATCAGCAGGGGCTGCACCAGATATACAAGAGGCAGCTGCCAGTGCAGCAGATGCAGGCGATATAGGGGATATAGCACCTCAAATGGTAGGGGGTGCTTTTGAACTTGGTGGGGGGGATGAGCCAGAGGCAGCTAAAGCCTATGTCGTTACTGATGATATGACAGATTCACAAGAGCAGCTAGCTGGTATAAGGCGAAGAGCCAGCGTATAAAACAAAATAAATTAGTAATAATTCCTTTATATATTATGCCAAACAGAATAGAAAAAAAAGTAACTAAAATAACTGAATTAGTTATTAGTGATGATAACCAAGCGTTATCTATTGATGCTATAAGCTTAGTAAGCCAGCCAGCGATAGAAGAAAACTTCGTTTTTTTCAATAAAAGCAAAAATAACTTAACACTAGCAAAGGCAGATGAAGAAAAAAGGATGCTAATTTCCCCAGCCCTTATCCCTAATAAAAATATTTTCAGATTTGATGCAGCAAAAAACCTAGAATATTATGTTTATTTTTCTAAAAAAACTGTAGAAAAAGCAAGCCAGATGTACCTCCGATATAATAACCATCACAAAGCTACTGCACAGCATGAAGAAAGGCTAGCAGGTGTGCTTACTGTGGAAAGCTGGATAAAAGAGGGCGACCAAGATAAAAGTAATTTATATGGCTTTGATTTGCCTATTGGAACTTGGTTCGTAAAAATGAAAATAGAAAATGAAGATATTTGGAACAGAATAAAAGGGGGCGAATTAAGGGGCTTATCTATCGAGGGATATTTTGTAGATAAAATGGAAACATTAAGCCAAGCAGCAGCACCTACTAATGATGAATTACTGAAAGAATTACTTAATATAATAAAAGAAAATTAAAATGAATTTAGAAAAATTTGCTAAAGAAATAGAACAAGCAGAAAAAAGGGCTAGCATACAGCTTGGCCATGTAGCACTTAGTGATATTAAAACTTTGGATGGGTTGCTTAAAAGGGCTAATAGTGCTATAGGGGCTATGCGTAAAGCAGGAGTAAAAAGTGATAAGCTTATGGAAATTGATGATACTGCTAGCAAGGTTTGGGAAGATGGAATATCAAGGGTAAAAGAAGAAGAAAAAGGCGTTACCAATGCACAGGATGCTGCTACCAAATTAATTAACGCTGCAGAAAAGCAACTAGATATGGCAAGGGAAGTGCAAAATGAGGCAAAGCAAGATTACGCTGATGCAAGAACTAAGTGGGTTGCTGCTAATGGTGCGTGGGGGCAAGAAATGAAAGCTGGGGAACAAATTGCAGATAATTTAGCACAGCAAATTAAGAATTTCCTAAATGCAGCAAAAGCTTTGGGTGTAGATGTAAAAGGTATGACTACAAAATACCAAGCAGCTGCTGCTAACATTTTTGAATACAATAGAAAAAACTTTACAAATAGAGATATTTAATCAAAATCAAATAAACTTAAAATAATTACCTTACTAATTAACGGACAATAATAAAATGAAAAAAACTATGGATATTAAAAAGCAAATACTTACTGCACTTGGTTTAGAAAAAACTAACTTTGAATTTCAAGCGAAATTAACAGATGGAACAATTATTGTTAGTACTGCACCAGAATTAGAGGCAGGGGTTGATATTGCAATTATGACCGAAGATGGAACGACAATGCCACTTCCAGTAGGTGCTTATGAAACGGAAGATGGAGTAGGCTTTACTGTGGCCGAAGATGGAATTGTTGAAGGCTTATTAACGGAAGAAGAAATAGCACCAAGTGAGGCTGATGAAAGTACGGAAGAAGTAGCAGCTGCAGAAGAAGCTGATGTAGCTGATTGGGCTGGTATGGAAAAGCGAATTGCTAACCTTGAAGATGCAGTAGCAGACTTAAAAGCTGAAATAGGGGGTGGTAGCAAGGAAGAAACGGAAGACACCGAAGAAGTAGAGGCTAAGGTAGAAAGTGCAGTAGGCACACCGAAAACCATTAAAAAAACAGAAGTAACTGAATTTGCTAAAGTAGATTTAGCAGCTGAAAATAAAGCTTTAAAAGCTAAGCTTGAAGAATTAGGTAAATCAGCAGGGGCAGAAAGTTTGAATATAAACAAATTTAGCACTGCAAAACCTAAAGCTGAAATGAGCAAAACAGCATATAGTAAATTAACAGCAAAAGAAAAATTTGCTTACAACTTGAATAACTAAATTAATAATAAAAAAAGAATAAATTATGGCTAGCG